>JAISDP010000037.1 GCA_031264715.1 Bacteroidales bacterium | reverse complement strand
CGGCTGTTGAAAAAATTATTTTCGTTTACCCGCCAATACACAGGGTTTTTTAAAAATTTTCTGTACCCCGTTTGAATTATATGCTTGGAAAAAAACAATGTACACTCCGGTCAAGGCTTTCCGTCCTTTGTCGTCGGAACCGTCCCAGGTAACGGTTCCTTCCGTGGCCAATAACTGCTGGTGCATGAGGTGCCTGGTTTTGCGCCCTGCCGAATCGAAAATAATCACCTCGCCTACCAGCGAAGGGACATCGAAATGATAGCTGATATTCAAGACATCGTCTATCCCGTCGTTGTCCGGTGAAAACACATCCGGATTCAGGCTCAGTTCGGTTGATATGGTTCCGGATGCTATGTATTGCGAATTTTGCCGGCCCGGCGTCCCAAAACCTTCTGTTTGCGCTGCGGTATGCCAATTGCCGGGATCAAGACTGTTATGGTCGGGGTTGAGACGTTCCAGGGATACGCCGCTGCCTGTTTTCAGAAAATCCACATGCTGCTTGCTGTTGTAATGAACCTCATCCACCACGCGAAGGCTTTTATTCAACAGCACTAATCGTCCCGATTCCTTGGTTAGCGACGGCATTCCCGGCATTTGAAGGAAGGCGCTGCGATTGGCGGCTCCAAATTGCTGCATCACGGCATCCGTGTTGCGCGAAGTCACCAGGTATTGCCCGGGCAGCAATAAGAACGGTTCGTCGGTGAGCGACACAGGGGTTGATAATTTGCCGTTGGCGTCGCGGAGTGAAAGTTGCAGGTCGCTGGCCTGCACCGCTTTTTGCGAACGGTTGTACAACTCTACAAAAGCATAGCCGCCACTCACGGGATTGAACAGTATTTCGTTGATCACCACATCGAGGCTGTCCGGATATTGCGGCAAGGCAAAACGGAATCTTGCCGATGGAGTGTTGTATCCGTCACAATCGGTCACACCGCCGGCCACCGACAAATCGTACCATTCGCCTTCTCGCAGGGGCGATGGTAATTGCAGCCGCAACTGGTCGAAATGATTACCGCCAATATTCACCCGGCTTACAGGCGGATTCATTGTAAACAGGGAGACATCGGGTAAAATATTCCCCAACGGATTCGATACATATAATATAATGGTGTATGCATCGGGGACAGCAATGCGAATCATTTCCGGCGCCTGTATCCCGGAAACGGATGCATGCGCCGAATTTTTCTGACCCGGCGTACCGCCGTTTTTTCCGGTAGATGCTTCCCAGTTCGATGCCACGCTACAAACCAGTTCCGGGTTGACCTGTTCGAGCGACCATCCGCCATCGGTTTTAAGCGGATCGGCATACCAGTCGACGGTAAAATCAACCCATGAAATAACTGTTCCTTCGCTGTCGCTGAGTTGCAGGTATTGCCCTGCATTGCTAATGGCTGTCAACGATCCCAGCACGGGAAGCGTCGCCCCGTAGCCCGATAAGTCCGGCACTGCCGCAGGGTGAACCAGCAACAGGTATCCGCCCGCCGGGAACAGGTATGCGGGAAGCGTTTTCGAGGTATTTCCGTAAGTAAACGTCCATCCCTCCAATTCGATGTTTTTCCCGGAACGATTGTAAAGCTCTATATATTCGTATTCGGGCAACCGCACCGGAGGCGACGGGTTAGCCATGATCTCGCCGATCACAATATCATAAGGGTCGGCACGGCACGGCACGGAAAGATATAAAACAGTGTCGCGCATCACATTGCCGACCATATCCTCAAGCCCTTTTACGGCAAGATAATAACGAAGCCCGCATTTCAGTTCATCTGCAAACGCCAGGGTCACTTCCGATTGATTGTCCATGCGGACATCATCGAGGCGAACATCATCGTCCATATCGAAAAAACGGTTCAACGGAGCCGAAATAGATGCTACCGGTTCCGAGAAGGTGATATGTACCTGTTTTCCATCAACAGAACACGAGGTAACCGTTGGTGGCCCGGTATCCGTATAGGGCACGCCGTCTACACGGAAATCGCCAAAATAGAAACCGGTATTGCGCGTTGCCGTATACGTGCACACCACGCCAAAATATGCCGAACGGTTGATCTGCCCGTCTTGTGCACTGCCTTCGAGGATCAAATCGCGTCCGCCGGCAAGGTCGGTTTTCAATGTCCAAAAGCCTTGACGGTCGCGCGTAACCAGCACGCGTACATGACAGGAAGGCGTATCAAGCGCCTTGGCCCGTCCCGTAATCAGTTTTTCGGTAACATTACCGTTTTGACGGAACAGGCAAATATCGTCATCGGTATGGCCCAACCGCAGGTAATAGCCATTGAGCGGGGAGGCGAGCGCTTCCCTGTCGGATATCAGGTATACTTTTGCATGGTTGGACGACGAAGGGTTAAAGTCCATCTTGAAAACAAATTCCCAGGAAGCATCGGAAACAATATCGGATGCAGCCGATAGATACGATGTTGCCGTCGCAGCCGGCGCATGTAATCGCAACCATCCGTTTTCGACCATGAAGTGGTTGATGTTTCCCGTCCACGACGGGTTATTCGTGAAATCGCCATCGGAAAAATCGTCTATCCACTGGGCGAAGGCTATGATGTTGTGGCAGAAGAAAAGGGCGGAAATACAGGCAAGTAATTTCATAAGCAATTTTGATTTTAACGCAGAGCCGTTAATCGGAAAATATTTCTTCGAGATCGATTTCCAAACCTTTGAATATATGAACGGGCACTTTTCCACATTTTTCATAAACCGTTCCCGGGTCATACTTTCCGTCGGGTTGGAGGAGGAAGACATTCAGCGCCTTCGAGTCGGGATAAACCACCCAGTATTCCTTCACACCGGCAGCCTCGTAAAGATTGAACTTTTCGTTCAAATCGCGTTTTCCGGCGCTGGGAGACCATACTTCGACAACGAGATCGGGGGCGCCCAGGCAGCCCTTGTCGTCTAACTTCGCAGGATCGCAAATAACGCATATATCGGGTTGAACCACCGTATAGATACGATCATCGTCCGTAGCGCCATCCAACGGCAGGCGGACATCAAACGGAGCATGGTATACCTTACATTTTTCTTTTCGCCGCTTTACGAACCCGATCAACGGGAAGAGCGTATTTGAAGTAATGCCGGCGTGTATGCGGCGAGGCGCCGACATAACGTATACAATCCCGTCGATCAGTTCGCGCCGGACGTTGTCCGTCCAATTGAGATAGTCGGCGTAAGCGTACCGTTTGCAAGGATCAAGGTCAATTGCAGGGAAGCGGATCAACGGCTCTTCAACCATATCTTTGCCGGCTTCGGTTTTCTCCTCTTTATATTTTTGCATCACAAAACAACTTTCGAATAAACAAAAACAGGATCACAAATGTAAGGAAATAAAGTAAATCATGGATTGAATATTCATGGATAAAAAAAATAATAACAGATACCATTGACCCTGTCAGCAGCTTCGCAGCCTGACAGGCCTGAAAGGTCGGACGCTCCAACACCGTGGCCTGTCAGGTTGCTCACAAGGTGTTTGTGAGAGTGCTCACAATATCTACGAGGTTTTGGCTTGAGTGCGGCTGTTTTTTCTATTGATATGCTTTCCCTGACGGGAAATGCGCCCGATTCTACCAGCCGTCTTGTGACGCCGGAAGGCGT
>JAISDP010000025.1 GCA_031264715.1 Bacteroidales bacterium | reverse complement strand
ATCCAAGAAAATTGACGGAAAAATTTTGAAAAGATTATTAATGAATCCATGTCAATAAGAGATGTTCATGCAGCATCAAATAAATTTTAAATTCAATGAAGACATTAGTGTTTTTTATTTTTGGAGGTTTGGCATTGTTTGCCATTTCGTGTAGCCAAGCCGGTAAAGAAGAAGAGTCAAAAGAAAGGCCGGCAACCGGTTTGTACGCAGAGGTTATTCCTGCAAAGGAATTACTGTTTGCCGAAGATGATATTATATCTTTCAATTTGGCTACGAGAGAAATAATATTTACAGATATTGCAGCTAAAAGACTTTCATCCTGTAGTTTTGACGGTTATTCCACATCAACGAATTTATTTCTAAATGGAGAACGATTATTTAAATCTGCAATTTATTTGGTGTGCGGGTTTTCCAGCTTTAGGATTGATGATTTGGTATTCTACCGTTCAGAAGATTCTAAATATTATTTAAACGATGGTTATCCTTTAGAGATATATTCCGAGGGAATTAGAAAGATCCGTGAAAAAAATGCTCAAAAGCGTAAAGTGGAGTGGGATACTTTCGTTGACCATTTGAGCAAAGCCGGTAAAATTGTACAATGAAAACACATACGCACGATTTAATCGCGCGAACAGCTCATGGATCGCTGAACTGACCCCGAACAACAAGTAACCATGAACGACGATTATTCGGACAAAAAAACAGTTGGAACGATTTTCAACATTCAGCGGTTTTCCGTGCATGACGGTCCCGGAATACGGACCGTTGTATTCCTGAAAGGCTGTTCGATGCGTTGCCGTTGGTGTTCCAATCCCGAATCGCAGAATAAAGAGCCGGAAATCGGTTACAATATGAGTCGTTGTCTCGGCGTCAGCCGTTGCGGACGCTGTGTCAAATCCTGTACGGATCATACCATTTTCTGCGACGGCGACGGGAAAATTCAAATTGACCGAAGCCGTCCGTTGCGCCATTTTCAGGCGGCGATTGATGCTTGTCCGACCAAAAGCCTTATTCTGTACGGAGAAACGCAATGCGTTGATGAGATTATCCGGATGACGGAACAGGATTCGGTTTTTTATTTCCGATCCGGCGGCGGAATGACGCTTTCCGGCGGCGAACCTTTATTACAGCGTGAATTTGCTGTTTCTCTTTTACGGACGGCAAAACAGCATCGAATTGATACGACGGTTGAAACCTGCGGACTGGTTTCCTGGGAATCATTACGCGAGGCGTGCCTTTATCTGAACAGGATTTTTTTCGATATTAAAACGCTTGATCCCGCCAAACATGAAGAATATACGGAAGCCCCGCTGCAACCGATTCTCGATAATTTTCACCGGTTAAAAGCAACCTGTCCCAAACTGCCGGTTTTCGTACGCACTCCGGTTATCCCCGGCTTTAACGATTCACCGCAGGAACTCCGCCGCATCACCGAATTTGTACAAAAATACGAAGATACCACGCACGAGTTCCTGCCGTATCACCGGTTCGGCGCACAAAAATATGCTTTTCTCGGAAGGAAAAATGATATGGAGGAAAGGTAAATCGCACGCGCTTGGAAAACATGAGTTTTTCATCTAATTTTGCGGAGATTAATGATATAAATCAAATGAACCGGATAACTTCAACCAATGGGGTATTGAATGTGCCCTCTTCTCCCATAATTCCATATATCGAAGGCGATGGCATAGGCCGTGACATCTGGCCGGCAGCACGTACGGTGATTGATGCTGCGGTGGAAAAATCGTATCATAATAGCCGGAAAATCCGGTGGCAGGAGGTTTTAGCCGGCGAAAAGGCCTTCAATCAGACCGGATCATGGCTTCCCGACGCTACAATGGATGCTTTCCGCAAATATCCGGTAGGTATCAAGGGGCCGCTTACCACGCCTATCGGTGGCGGTATACGTTCGCTGAACGTGACGCTGCGGCAGAATTTGGATTTATACGTTTGCTTGCGGCCGGTACGTTGGTTCAAAGGGGTGGTATCGCCGTTGAAAGAACCGCAGAAAGTCAACATGGTGATTTTTCGCGAAAATACAGAGGATATTTATGCCGGTATCGAATGGATGCAAGGCACTGACGAAGCCCGTAAAGTACTTGCTTTCCTGCAAAAGGAAATGGGCGTGGAGAAAATCCGTTTCCCCGAAACCTCCTCGTTTGGGGTGAAGCCGGTATCGGTGGAAGGCACGGAGCGGCTGGTACGTGCAGCCATCGAGTATGCAATCCGTAATAACCGCCCCTCGGTAACACTGGTACACAAAGGCAATATCATGAAATTTACCGAAGGCGGTTTCAAAACCTGGGGATATGCTTTGGCCGAACGCGAATATGGCGATATAATCAAATCGGGACAGTTGGCAGTGAAGGACGTGATTGCCGACGCCTTCCTGCAAAACACGCTTTTGCGCCCCGAAGATTATTCGGTGATTGCAACCCTCAACCTGAACGGCGACTATATATCGGACCAGCTGGCTGCGATGGTCGGCGGCATTGGCATTGCTCCCGGCGCTAATATCAATTACCTGACGGGGCACGCTGTTTTTGAAGCGACTCATGGAACGGCGCCCGACATTGCCGGTAAAAACATGGCCAATCCCTCGTCGCTGCTGCTTTCGGCCGTGATGATGCTGGAGTACATCGGCTGGAACGAAGCGGCGCAACTCATTACCAGAGCCATAGAGCAAACCCTGCGACAAGCCAGGGCAACAGTCGACCTGGCACGTTTCATGCCCGACGGAACCATACTTGGAACAAAAGAATTTGCAGAGGAACTGGTAAAAACAATTTACTTCGAATGACCCTGTCGGCAGCTTCGCAGCCTGACAGGTCGTTATTACAGCGACCTGACAGGGTCGAAGACCTGTCAGGGTCAACATAAAACTTGACCGCGAAAGGTAGAAACCGAAAGTAGAAGTACGGAGGCCGGAAGTAGAGGTACGGAAAACAAATTGCATTAATGACTTGAAAAGTCATCATTTTCATTGACGGCAACGCCCTGTCGTGGTCGGAAGATGTAATAAGCTCTGAAAGAGCGTAATCAATAGCGTAGGGCAACGCCCTACGAACCGGGATGTACAATATCATTAAGCCCTGAAGGGCCTGAAGGGGCGTAATCAAA
>JAISDP010000005.1 GCA_031264715.1 Bacteroidales bacterium | reverse complement strand
TCAAAAACAAAATTTATTTTTACCGGACAGCAGTGCGTTTTTATATTATCTTTGTACCCTCATTCAATCAATTTGGTAAAGGATCAATATCACCACCGGATTTTTGCAATCGTCTTGCTGATACTGTTCGCGGCTTATTACGCGAACGTGAGTTTCTTTTACCATTGCCATACCATAGGCGGAGTCACCATTGTGCACTCGCACATGCACAGCAGCGACCACAGCGGTACCGAGGCCAGTGAATCGGAAGTTACCCTGATTTCGGCGCTTTCATTATTCCAGACTTTTGCGGCTGCCTTGTTCTCCCTGGCAACCATTGCCTTTGCCACCCACGAAATCATTCTTTGCAAACCTTCTCCCCGAAGGCTATTCGCGCGGTTAACCGGATGCATCAGCCTCCGTGCACCGCCTGCTGTCTACTAACCCCGGCCGGCTTTTCCGGCCTGACGGGGATCGAAGGCCGGTTTTTTGGCCTTACCGGTATATTCCGGGTTCTGAAATCCATTCAATCATCATTATTGTTATTTTAATGACCCAACAGGCCCATGGTTGGTCGGGTCGATGCATGACAACCTGTCAGATGGCGAAACTTTTGACAGGGTCGAAGCATTTTAAAAATTCTCATCATCATGACCAAGATCATATTCATCCTGTGTTCCGGCCTCCTGCTTTTTGCATGCCGGCATGGGGAAACACAAAAAGCAACTCCCGAAATCGAATACCGCGGCGACACCCTGCGTATCGCGGCCAACTCCAACCTTGCCCGTAAAATCGAGCTGTTGACGGTGCAATCCGAACCGTACAGCGCCGAACTGAACACCACGGGCGCCGTCAAAGCCATCCCCGGACAGTTGGCCGGGATAGCGCCCCCGTTCAGCGGTCGCGTAGTGAAATCGTTCGTACAGCTTGGGCAACGGGTAAGCGCCGGAACACCCGTTTTCGAACTTAGCTCCGGCGAATTTTACGAGGCTTCCAAAAACTATTTCCAGGCGTTTCAGGCGAAAAAGATGAGCGAAAACGTCCTTCGCCGGCAGCGCGACCTCATGCAGCATGGCGCAGGCGTGCAGAAGGAATTGGAAGAAGCCGAAACCAGCCACGAATTTGCACAGCGCGACTACGAAACAGTTGTCGCCGGGCTGCAGGTTTTCAACGTCGACCCCGACGCCCTGGTGATGGGACAGCCGCTGAAAGTCAGTTCGCCGATTTCCGGCGAGGTGGTGCAAAGCAACGTGGTACTGGGACAGTATATCAGGGACGACAGCCCGCCGTTAGTCATCGTTGCCGAATTGAGCAAACTGTGGGTCGTGGCGCAGGTCAAGGAAAAGTATATGAGCGGCATCCGCGCCGACGACCGGGTGGAAATCCGTACCGAAGCCGATACCGGGCATGTCTTCACCGGACGGGTGCGCCACATCGGCGCGCTTTTGGATGAGGAAACACGTTCGGTACAGGTATTCGTCACATGCGACAATGCCGACCGGAAACTCAAGCCGGGCATGTTTGCCAATGTACGTTTTATCAGCGCGCCGAAAGAATCGGTGGTGATACCTGCCGCAGCCGTATTGCAGACCGGGCAGGGCAGTTATGTATGGGTGCAGGCCGGCAGGGACAGGTATGTCAGGCGCAGCGTGGAAGTGGCCGCCGCATCGCATCATGACGTGGTTGTCCATAGCGGCCTGCGTCCGGGCGAGGTGATTATTGCAGGCGGAGGCATATACTTAATGGACATTTGACGATGGAACGGTTAATTCTTACACTCATCCGGCGCCGCTGGCTCATGGCGGCCATATTTGCCATCGTTTCGGCCTTCGGTATTTATGCCTGGACGCAACTGTCCATTGACGCCTATCCCGACATTGCCGACGTCTCGGTTGGCGTCGCCACGCAGGTTCCGGGGCTTGCCGTTGCGGAGATAGAGCAGCAGATCACCGTTCCCCTCGAACGGGAGCTTAACGGTATTCCGGGATTGAAAGTCATGCGGAGCAAGAATTTCTTCGGGATCTCCAAGATTACGCTTGTTTTTGAAGGCGGAATAGACGATTACTGGGCGCGCCAGCGGGTCATGGAACGTATCGGCGACGTCGACCTGCCATTCAGCGCCAAGCCCGGACTCGACCCGCTGACGTCGCCCACGGGCGAAATATACCGTTATGTGGTTACGGGCGACCGAAGCCTGCGGGAACTTACGGAACTGAACCGCTGGGTGATCATCCCCCGCCTGCGGCAGATTCACGGCATTGCCGACGTGTCCAACTTCGGCGGTATCACCACGCAGTTTCAAATAGAAATCAACCCCGACAAATTAGTCAAATACCGCCTCTCGCTCGGCGAAATCACGGAATCCATCGAGCGCAACAACTCCAATGCGGGCGGCAGTACGCTTATCCGCGGGGATTTGAGCTACGTGGTGCGCGGCGTGGGACTTGTGCGCGATTTGCAGGACCTGGGCAATATCGTGGTAAGGACCGTTGGCGGATCGCCCGTCTATTTAAAGGATTTGGGCGAACTGAAATACGGGAGCCTCGAACGCAAAGGTATCATGGGATATGTGGACAGGGAAACGGATTACGACGACGGCGTCCAGGGAATGGTGCAACTGCTGCGTTATGAAAACCCTTCGCGGGTGCTCAAGGAAATAAACGAAACGGTCGATGATCTGAACCGTAACATCTTGCCGAAAGGTATCAGGATTCACACCTTTTACGACCGTACCGAACTGGTCGACGCTACGCTGAATACCATTTTGCATACGCTTTCATTCGGCATCCTGTTAGTCCTGTGCGTATTGATCGTATTTCTCGGAAGCCCGAAAGGGGCGCTGCTGGTTACAATCACCATTCCCGTTTCGCTGCTGGCGTCCTTTATCCTGATGTGGCTGACCGATATTCCGGCAAACCTGCTCTCTTTGGGCGCCATTGATTTCGGTATTATTGTGGACGGCACGATTGTAATGATGGAGACGATTCTCAAAAAACGGGAAGACAGTCCCGGAAGTCTGCTGGAAGAATCGGGCATTGCCGCTCGCGTGGCGGAAATTGCCAGGCCAGTCTTCTTTGCAACACTGATTATCATGATCGCCTACCTGCCGCTGTTTGCCTTCGACCGGGTTGAACAGAAACTCTTTACCCCGATGGCGTTTACATTGAGTTTTGCGCTGCTGGGAGCGCTGGCGTCGGCGCTGATTCTGATTCCGGGGCTGACTTTCGCCGTATATCGGAAACCTCAAAAGGTTTTTCGCAACCGCCGGCTCGAACGCCTGACGGAAACGTACAGGCGGCACACGGCAAGAATCATCGCCGCTCCACGGAAAATAACTGTTCCCATTGCGGTGGTTTTGATTGCGGTTGCCGGGCTTTCGGCCTATGTGGGAAAAGATTTTCTGCCGCCTCTCGACGAAGGAAGTATCTGGCTTCAGGTACAGCTTCCTGCCGGGATGTCGCTCGAAAAGTCTTCGGAAATGGCAACCACGCTCAGAGGCAAGCTCAAAACCTTCGACGAGGTAACTTACGTGATGACCCAAACGGGACGCGACGACGAAGGCGTATGCCCGTTCTCGTTCTCGCACATCGAAGTGATGATCGGCTTAAAGCCTTACAAAACATGGAAAGACGGTCGCAGGAAATCAGACCTGATTGCTGATATGGCGGCAATGATTGATACGATGCCCGGATACGGCGTCGGCTTTTCGCAGCCCATCATTGATATGGTTCAGGATCAGATTGCAGGAGCGCACAGCGATTTGGCAATCAAGATTTACGGCGAAGACATGACGGAAAGCCGCCGCATAGCCGAAGAGACGGTAAAGATTGTGAAAGGGATACAGGGCGCCGCCGATGTCGGTATCATGGAAGAGCCTTTCCTGCCGCAGCTTCAAATCGTTGCCGACCGCGATAAAATAGCCCGGTACGGGCTGAATGTCGCCGACGTTGCCGAACTGATCGAAGTTGCCATCGGCGGCAAGGCTATTTCACAGGTGTTTATCGGCAGCAAGGTTTATGATGTGATTTGCCGCTACAACGACGTGTCGCGCGATACGCCCGAAAAAATAGGGTCTCTGATGCTCGCTTCGGGTTCGGGAACGATGATTCCCCTTTCGGCGGTGGCGCAAATTAAAACGACAACAGGCGCAAGCATGATTTCCCGTGAGATGAACCGGCGTTTTGTTACCGTGCGCATGAATCTGCGGGGAAAAGACCTGACCTCGTTTGTCAGGGAAGCCGAATCGAAAATCGAAGCGCAGGTAAGATACGACCACTCCAAATTCAGGTTTCACTGGGCGGGACAGCTGGAAAATCAGCGCCGCGCCTTCGGTCGTCTTGCCGTGATCATGCCGGTAACGCTGGCCGTCATGTTCCTGCTGCTGTATGGCGCTTTCGGCTGCTTCCGGCAGGCAGGCCTGCTCATGTCGCTGCTCCCGCTGGCTGTTTTCGGCGGCATGCTGGCGCTCAATGTCCGCGGCATGACCTTCAACGTATCGTCGGCGGTGGGATTCATTGCGCTTTTCGGGGTCTTCATCCAGAATGGCGTCATCATGATCTCGCACATCAACGTACTGCGCCGGCGCGGTATCGCCTTGAAGGAAGCGGTGGTTTCGGGCGCGTCGCACCGCCTCCGTCCCGTGATGATGACCGCTGCGGTGGCCATCCTGGGACTGTTGCCCGCCTCGCTTTCCACCGGCATCGGTTCCGACGTGCAGCGCCCATTGGCGACTGTTATTGTGTATGGGTTGCTTTTCGGCACCATCATAACACTGTATGTACTTCCGGCGCTGTATTACCTGCTGGAAAAAACACGGAAATAATATGCTGATTTTCCCGCAAAGGCGCAAAAGCACAAAGAGGTATGGATTCTTTCCCGCAAAGGGCTTCATGTTTTGCGCATTGATGCCGGAAGGCATCCGGTCAATGGAAAAATGCAGCTCCACCGAACCAAAACCCCGTAGAGGCTTCATGTTATCGATTTAAAAACATATCGCCCTGCGCTCAATATAATAATGTATGATAAGTTATCATTTTTTATCCTTAAATAACCGGATAAGGTGAGAACCAAAATATTAAAATCAATTGGAATGAAGATAAAAATTTGCCTGTTGACGCTCCTTTTTCCGGCAGCGCTTTCCGCCCAAACGGACGAATTGACTAATATGCCTGATTACGCCCGGTTCATGGAAAACGTAAAGGAGAGCAATATCGAATATATGGTTGAAAAATACAATGTAGACATTGCCCAGGCCCATGCGCAGGCGGCAAGGGTTTTTCCTGACCCCGGCCTGTCGCTGGGCGCCACGGACAATCAGGAACGCAAGCTTCGAATGGGCTACAGCCTGGAGGCCGGGCTGGATTATAACCTCGAACTGGGCGGTAAGCGGCAGGCCCGAATACGCTTAGCACAAAGCGAGGCGGGACTGAGCGAGGCGCTGCTTCTCAATTTTTTCCGCAACCTCCGGGCAGATGCCACTCTTGCCTACTTAACCGCAGTTTACCAAAAGCAGCTTTTGGGAGTGCAAAAGATGTCGTACCGGCAGATGGCCGGGCTTGCCCGCGCCGACAGCATCCGCTGCTCGCTGGGCGAGATCGGTGATGTCGATGCGCGGCAGTCAAAACTGGAAGCCGGAATGATGTGGAATGATGTGGTGCAGGGCGAAACGGAACTGCAGAATACGCTGGTTCACCTGTGGTTGTTGCAGGGAAGCGCACAGGCAACATTCCCCGATTCTGTCGCCGGCGGTTTAACCCGGTTCAAGCGAAGGTTTGAATTGACCGCTCTTATTACAGCTGCACAGGACAATCGCGCCGACCTGCAGGCTGCCCTCCGCTCGAAGGAAGTATCGGAGCGTAACCTGCGTTTAGCGAAAGCCAACCGTGCCATTGACCTGGGACTGAACCTCGGCGTGTCGCGTAATGCCAAAGTGCGCAACGAGATAGCGCCTGCTCCTGCTTTTACCGCGGTAACGGCCGGTATCAATATTCCCCTGAAATTCTCGAACATGAACAAAGGCGAAGTACGTGCCGGACAATTGGCCGTGGAGCAGAGCGAAGCCAATTACCGGGCTGTAGAGATTCAAATACAGGCAGAAGTTATTCAAGCATATAACCTGTATGTAGCTGCGTGCCGGCAGGTGGAAAATTTTCATTCCGGACGCCTGACGGATGCCGGGATGATACTCAAAAAAAAGATATACAGTTACGAGCGCGGCGAAACGAATTTATTGGAAGCGCTTCATGCGCAACGAACGTTCAACGACGTGCAGGAAAAATATTACGAAACGCTGTACGGTTGTGCGGCTGCATTAGTGGAACTGGAGCGGGCAAGCGGTATTTGGGATTTATGATGTTTCGTCGTCTTTCCACATAGGAACGATGTCAAAAGACCCTGTCAGCAGTTTTGCAGCCTGACAGCGGTGGCAGAAGCAGAGAAGCAGCGGTTTTGACCCTGATGAATCTCCTATGGAGATTGGCGGATGTTTTCCGCATTGATTTCTATTGCTATGAATGCCCTCACGGGCAAAGCGCATACGAAATGTTTCAACCGTTTGTCCATGCTTTTTCCCGGCAGGGATGAATCATTGATACGGCATGTGCGCGGGCTATGCTTTTTCCCGTCAGGGAAACCATATCAATAGCAAAACGTGCGCCAACACCCGAACCAAAATAGCGTGCACGGAATGTTTCGCTCTTGCGATCGGATGCCTTTCGGCGTCGAGCTGCGTAGCCTGACAGGTTGTATGCGGAAGCTTACGTAAAACGACTTGTTAAGGTCAATTCGCAAAAAAAATACCGCTTAACAAACCATAACAAATATTTTTTTGTTTTATGACAAAAACAATTTATATTTGTCCCCGGATTTTAAATCAAAAAACATCTCCAATCATGTCGAAATCTTTCGAAAATTTCTTACAGGCAATGTCCGGTGTAACGTTCGGTAAATCACCGAATGGCACGCCTTTTGCAGAGAGAGAGAGAGAGAGAGAGAGAGAGAGAGAGAGAGAGAGAGAGAGATGAGCAGAGGCTAAACATTATAATATACGCGCGCGCGAGTGTAAGTTTTATCTGGGAAAAAATATATCAATCGCACATGTCCTTTGGGGCATGTGCGATTTTTTTATGTCCATTATTTAATTTTAACTTAATATTTATTTGATCATGAGTTTATTGTACAGAGTTATTCAGCGGATCAATCCGCAAAACAGGGGCGCCGCTCCGAAGTATTATGCGGAAGCGGTGATACGGGGCAAGCTGTCGTTTGAGGAGTTTTTGGATGCCGTGTGCAGGGATACCACCCTGAACCGCGACGAGGTGCGGATGGCGCTCAACAAATCGTTTCAAACCCTTTTGTCCTTTTCGAAGATGGGCTTCAATGTCCATCTGGACATGCTGGGCTACACGAAAGTCACCCTCCGGAGCGAGGGGAAGGATACGCCGGAGGAAGTTACAGCCGGCAGTGTTGCCGACATCGTGCCTCATTTTGTATTCAGCGAACAGATCGGAACTGAAAAGAGAACGTCTTGAACGTACCGAATGAGTCGTTTGCGTTCTGCTTCCGGCAGGTACGACCTGCGGAGTTCGTTGGTCGTACCTGTGAGGTTCGTTGCTCGTACCTGTGGAGTTCATTGGTCGTACCTGTGAAATCGGTAGATAACTCTGTCAGGGTCAACAAGAAAAAAATCTGCAAAAGGAATTAACGGATTTCGTTTCTTTTGCCGACATCAAAAAATCAACCTGAAGTCCTTTTCATCATTTTAATAGTTTTTTCCAAATGTTTAGAAACAGATTTAATTTGAGGAATGTGGCTGCAATAGCAGTCTG
>JAISDP010000346.1 GCA_031264715.1 Bacteroidales bacterium | reverse complement strand
CCCATCCCAGCAAGAAGGATTACCGGCGGTTCAACATCAAAACGGTGGAAGGCCCCAACGATTTCGCGTCGATGGAAGAAGTGGTATTGCGCCGCTACCGCCGCCTGCTCGACGAAAACAAATCGCTGCCGCAACTGATCATCATCGACGGCGGCAAAGGGCAGTTGAGTTCGGCCGTGCACAGCCTGGAGCTTCTCGGCCTGAACGGGAAAATTGCCGTCATCGGTATTGCCAAACGGCTCGAAGAAATCTATTTTCCCGATGATCCAACTCCGCTTTATTTAGACAAACGCTCGGAAAGCCTCAAACTGATTCAGAACATGCGTGATGAGGCGCACCGTTTCGGTATCACATTCCACCGCGCAAAACGGTCGCGCGCCATGATTACCACCGAACTGCAAAACATTGAAGGCGTCGGGCAGAAAAGCATCGAGAGGCTGTTGCAGGAGTTCAAGTCGGTGGCGCGGCTGCAAACAGCGCCGGTATGGGAATTGGAAAGGGTGGTAGGAAAACAGAAAGCGGCTGCCGTGATGGCATATTTCGATAAGTTAGAAAACACGCCTCCAACATAAACGGCGTTGCCCTGCACTATTGCTCACCGCTCTTTCAGGGCTTTCACGCCGTCAGGGTCGGCAGGCCTGACAGGATGACAACAAATCCCGTAGCCCTGAAAGGGCGAAATCAATAGCGTAGGGCAACGCCCTACGGACCAGAGAAGCACAATATCTATCAAGCCCTGAAAGGGCGAAATCAATTTGAATTGCATCCCACATAAAATTTTACCGGACAATTGTCAATAAGAATATCAATGACCAATTGAATACGCTTCAACCTTTTGCGCAATATTTAGCCAAACATCAATTCGTTCCGGCCATTTCTCATCTTCCGGAAACAGCGCCGCGCATGATCGTTGTCATGCCATCGTACAGGGAACCGGCATTGCTGCGATCGCTGGAGTCGTTATACCGGTGTCGTCGCCCGTTGTGTTTCACGGAAGTGATCGTAGTGATCAATCATCCCGAACATGCGCCGGGAGACGCCAAACGACAAAACGAAGAAAGCCTGCACGATGCACGGCAATGGGCTATGCAACATAACGATCGCAGGTTGCAGTTCCATGTGATCTATAAACCCGACGTCGCCGAAAAAAGCGCCGGTGTTGGCTATGCCCGCAAAACCGGAATGGATGAGGCGGTGTACCGGTTTCTTCAATCCGGAGTTGAAGATGGCGTGATCTCCGGGTTCGACGCCGATTCCGCCTGTGACGAAAACTATCTGGAAGAGATAGAGCGGACTTTCTTCGGTGGAAAGCCGGTTAATGGGGCCTCCATCTATTATGAACATCCGCTGGAGGGCAATGAATACGACGCCAGCGTATACGACGGAGCTGTGCTTTATGAATTGCATCTGCGCTATCTGAACCTGGCTTTGCGTTATACCGGGTTTCCTTACGCCTGCCACACGGTCGGATCGTCGTTTGCTGTCCGGGCTTCGGCCTACGTCAAGCAAGGCGGAATGAACAAGCGCAAAGCCGGCGAAGATTTTCATTTTCTCCGGAAAATTATACCGCTGGGCGATTACGTAGAAATCAATACTACACGGGTGATTCCATCGCCGCGCCAGTCCGACCGCGTACCGTTCGGTACCGGGGCAAGTATTCGCCGGTGGATGGATAGCGGACAGTCGGCATTGCTTACATATCCTTTGGAGCCATTCGAGGATTTGAAGCAGCTGTTTGCCGTGGCGCCGCTGTTCTTCAAAGCCGGTACGGCAGACATTGCCGGATTGTGCTCATCCCTCTCCCCTCCCCTGCGGGATTACCTTTTGCAGAACAGCTACATGGAACATATCGCGCAAGCCAATGCCAACAGCGCTTCTCGGGAAGCTTTCGCCAAAAGGTTCTTTGGCTGGTTCGACGGGCTGAAAACAGTAAAATACCTGAACGACAGCTGCAGGCAGGTTTACGGAAAGCAACCGCCCGAAACTGCAGCAGCCCGACTGTTGCAAGAGTTGGGATATGAAAGCGATTGCACAGCAAGGGAAATATTGCACGCATATCGCAATATCGAGCGCAGATAATCAGGGTTGTCGTCTTACAGGGCTACTTCGCATATTTCGACCAGTCCACATTATGCATGTCCCTGGTTTCGTTGAAAGCGTGATGGAAGGCAAAGCAAGCGTGCAGGTTATGCGGCGTATGCCCGCTGCCCAGCTTGAGGTAATCCCGCAGCAGTTGCCTGTATTCGGGATGTACGCAATTTTCGATGATCGTATGTGCGCGCTGAATCGGCGATTTTCCACGCAGGTCGGCAACGCCCTGTTCGGTAATCAGGATGGACACCGAATGTTCGTTGTGGTCAAGGTGCGACACCATGGGTACAATAGCGCTGATGTTCGTTCCCTTGGCTACCGACGGCGTAGTGAAGATCGACAGGTAGGCGTTGCGCGTAAAGTCGCCCGAACCGCCGATACCGTTCATCATCTTAGTGCCTGTCACGTGCGTGGAGTTGATATTACCGAAGATGTCGGCTTCCAGCGCGGTATTGATGGCAATCAGTCCCAGGCGGCGGATCACTTCGGGGTTGTTCGATATTTC
Source organism: Bacteroidales bacterium (assembly GCA_031264715.1). Lineage (GTDB taxonomy): Bacteria > Bacteroidota > Bacteroidia > Bacteroidales > UBA4181 > JAIRLS01. The sequence goes on along the minus strand of JAISDP010000346.1, from coordinate 2,061 downwards.
CTGCGGACGCAGCAACAGCTTGGGCTTGAAGAAATCAAGCTTGGCATAGATCTCATCCATCATGGGATTACTCACGGTAAAAGAACAGCCGCTGGCAAACTTCACACGATCCGATTCCATCAATGTAATCACAGCATCCTGGATCACTTCGGTATATATTTCAAATACGGGGATGGCTTTGTGTTTGCCCATAGCGCCAAGCACGGCGTTAGCGATGTTGCCTACGCCCGACTGTACGGGCAGGAAGCTTTTCGGGATACGTCCGGCAGCCATTTCGCCCACCAGGAAGTCGGCCACATTGTCGCCGATCTTTGCCGTGGTTTCGTCAACCGGGGTAAAGCTGCCGCCTTCGTTAGGCAGGTCTGTTTCCACGATACCTGCAATCTTGGCAGGGTCGACCTTGATGTAAGGCACACCGGCATGGTCACTCGGCTTGTAGACGGGTATCGCTTCGCGGTTGGGCGGTGCAACAGGCATATAAATATCGTGCATCCCGCGGATAGCTTTGGGGTGCGCATGGTTCAGCTCCACAATTATTTTGTCGGCCAACCGGCAAAGCGTAGGGGCGATGCCTACGCCGCAGGTGAGTACAATCTCTCCGCTGTCGGTAATATCCGAAGCCTCAATGATGGCAACGTTTACTTTGCCCAGGAATCCGTATTGCAACATCTGGCCGAGGTGCGACAAGTGCATGTCGAAGTATGGCGCATCCTGGCTGTTGATGGCGTTGCGCAAATCACCGTTCGACTGGTAGGGCGTACGAAACTTGATGGCGTGCGCGCGAGCAAGCGTTCCATCGATGCTATCGCCGGTAGAAGCGCCGGTAAACATCCCTATCTTGAACGGGTTGCCTTTGGCGTGTTCCGCCTCCGCCCGTACGGCTAATGCTGCAGGAACGGCCTTGGGACACCCGGCTGCCGTAAAGCCGCTAAACCCGACATTGTCGTCGTTATGAATAAAACGTGCCGCTTCTTCGGCCGTGATGACTGGGTACTTGTTCATATCTTTCCTTGAATTATTTTTGATGATATTATTATTAAACTTTTAGATGGCTCATTTTAAAACACCACAAAATTATAATTTTTCGCGCAATGGACAAATAGAACATGATTTGAGGATGTAATTCAAAATTGTTACATTGGGAATAAAATTGATTACGCCCCGTTGGGGCTTGATATGAGTACGTTTGCTGCGACACAGGGCGTTGCCCTGTGCTAATGATGTCGCTCTTTCAGAGCTATCTCCAATTATTATATTCTTTTGATCATGCCGGGGCAACACCCTGCGGAGTAAATACCCCGCAAACGCCAAGCCCTGAAAGGCCTGAAAGGGCGTAATCAATAGCGTAGGGCAACGCCCTGCGAACCGGAGAAACACAACATCTATCAAGCCCTGAAAGGGCGTAATCAGATATATTGCATTTGCTTGCGTCCTTTCATGTCTTTTCAAGGCTTAATGATATTGTGTAGAAGAATCGGGCGTATTTCCCCGTTAGGGGAATCATATCAATAGAAAAATGTGTGCCGATAGAAAAATGTGTGCCGATACCCGAATCAAAACCCCGTATGGGGTTTCACATGATGAATCTCCTACGGAGATTTCGTTAGTGTCTTCTGCATTGATTCTATTGATATGAATGCCCTGACGGGCAACGTTGCATCATCCGGCAGAAAAACACAACATCTATCAAGCCCTGAAAGGGCGTAATCAAATTTATCCTCAATACGACAATCTGAAAAATAAAATTTGTTTATGTATAAATAAAATTTTACTACTTTTGCGGCGAATAATATTCAGGGATAGTATATAAAATTAAAACAGGAAAACAGTAACAGTTTATAACAGTTGGAAATAACAGACACAAAGCGATGAACACCGTATATCATATAGAATTGCATTACAAGTATTTGCATGAAGGACAAAAAAAATTTGCGGAAAATTTTTGTCAATTGGCAAAAGGGGAAAACAGGTTTGCGGGAAGCTTTTGTCAGTTGGCAAAAGGGGAAAACAGGTTTGCGGGAAGCTTTTGTCAGTTGACAAAAGGAGAAAACAGGTTTGCGG
>JAISDP010000345.1 GCA_031264715.1 Bacteroidales bacterium | reverse complement strand
GAAGGTGCAAATTCATACCCGTATCCCACAAAAGTAGCCCATTTTTTTTCAACTGCATTACCTTTTGCAGAAAAACAGACTAAACTGTCGCGCATGGTTTTGGAAAATACCCGTAATGAGTCGTCCGACAGGCCAATGGTTTCCCTCACCATCGATTGGCCGGTACGCCATACGACTTGTCCCGTTTGCAGGTCGATGGCGGTCATGAAACGGTCGGGGGCTGTTACGAATATTTTGTTGCCCGTTGCTACCGGCCATACGGCTGCCGGTGAGAAATGCATCCGCGTATGGTTGCCGTCCCATTTCCAAAGGAGTGCGCCGCTGGTTCTGTCCAGGGCGTACAGGTTATTATCCCATGCACCGAAAACCACCTTGCTGCCGTATACCAGCGGACGGGTTTCGATGTAACCTTTTACATCAGCGTATTTCCAGAGTACTTTTCCGCTGTTCAAGTCAATGGCTCGAAAAGCGCCGTCGCCTGTACCGGTGTATGCAACGCCGCCGGCAATTGTAACTGCTCCCAGCGCCGGTCTGTCCGCATCCACCACCCACAAAAGCTTACCGGTTGATGCGTTTAAACAATAAATGCGTTTGTCGGCCGAACCAAAAACTACTTTACCGTCACTTACAGCCGCCGTTCCTACAATCCGCTTCCCGGTTTTATAGCGCCACTTCAGTTTTCCGGTTTGAGCGTCGAGACAATTGAGATACCCCATATCATCGCCGATATATACAAATCCGCCCGATACAGCCGGCGAAGCATAGATCGCTGCGCCCAGCCGTTGCCGCCATGCCTCTTTTACGAAAGGATACAGCCGGTTAAGCGAATAGTCGGGACGTTCATATCCGGCAATATCAATATTGTAGTATTTTTCATGCAGCGAATATCCGCCGCGCCGCTGGAGAATGGCCGAACCGGTAATACGGTTACAGGCGACAACAGAATCGGCAGTTACTTCAAAGACGGTATATCCGCCGGCAGGTTCCCCGGCGCGCAGGGTCGACCGGTTGATGAAGGCCGGGATGCCATCGTAAGTGCACAGCCTGTTCGAATGGTAATGTCCGCCCAGGATTGCCCGTACATTGTATTGGCGCAGCACATCGGTAGCTTCGTACCAGTTGTCCACGTCGCCTTTCTGCAATGGGTAATGCGTAGTGATGATTACAGGCTTCTTTTTGCCCCATTTTTCCAAGTGACGCTTCAATGCACTGATGTCCTGCGGCGCCACATGGCCTTCGGCCATGCGGATCACCGGGCCGGTGTTGAATCCCAAAAACAGGAAACCGTTATATTCGAACTTAAAATAGTCCGATCCGTAAATGGCGGCAAAATCGGTGGCGCCCGATTCACTCCATTTGGTTTCGTGATTGCCCGATGTGATGTGGTATGGGATCGTCAGCTTGTCCAGTATGCCCTTTGCCGTTTCCAGCGATTTCCGGTCGCCATTCTCGGTAATATCACCCGACACGATGACGAAGGCAAGTCCTGCTGTTGCATTGACCTGATCTACGGCATTCCGTAAATCTTCCCCGGTTGTCGGCGACATATCCGTGATATGCAGGTCGGTGAGCAGCGCAAACCGGAATGGCTGGGCTTGCAGGGCGAGGTATCCAAGCAAGAGAATGCCTGTTACATAATATCTTAGGCGCATTGGCTATGTTTTAGTACGTTTTTTATCTTTTCAATTCCACTACCGCACTAATGGGTAGATGATCGGATAATTGCACCTGGTGAGCGGTCGCTTCCACACCGGTCCATTTATCTTTGGGGTAACAGAAAATATAATCGATTTGACTGCGGGGAGCATCAGCAGGAACAGTTGGCGCCATTTTGCAAACAATTTTCCACACATTCATGCCTTCGAGGATTTCCACAGCATCGGGGCGGGCATTGAAATCGCCTGCAACAATTACAGGATATGGCTTTGCCAGCAAGACTTCGTTCAGTTTTTTTACCTGAACCCGGCGTTCTTCCGTATTTGTGTAATCCAAGTGAGTACTGGCAAAGGTAAAGTATTGTCCTTCACTGTACTCTACATCAGCAACCAATACCGCTCGCTGTTCCTTGCCGTTCTCGGTTTTAGGCAGGTAAACCCGTTCGACTGATGCCAGCGGATATTTGGATAATATTCCTATGCCATAATAACCGCCGGCATAAGGAATCGTTTTTCCGTAAGCCGTCAACATCCCGGTATGGAAACCGAGTTCGGTGATAAAATCCTTACCATGCTGTTTTGGCGTACGATCACGGTAAGTACGGCAATCTACCTCCTGTAATGCTACCACATCGGGGTTTTGTTCCCTGATGAAGGCGGCTAACTCTTCCAGCGAGGCCAGTTCACCAAAACGCAGATTGTAACAAAGCACTTTAATCCGTACCGGCTGTTCCTGGGCATATATTCCAAATAACCCGACCAGCAAAAGTAAACAAATGAGATTAATTTTCCTTGCCATTTTCATGATTTATTAAGATATGGTTTCAATTTTTAATTCGTGTGCGGACACGAACTGATAATTTATCTTCCGTGTTCGCACACGGAATAACAAATTGATATAAAAACATTAAAAGAAACCTCCTTATCTCAATTCATATTGACTAAAGGAGGTTTCATAGACTCAGGCAGGACAGTTCTGCACTGTACCCGTTTTAATTCCCATTATTGGTCGCTCCGTTTTCCCATCCCGGATTTTGGGTTATATCAGGATTTTTTACCATCACTAATGTAGGGATGGGATAGAAGTATTGCTTGTCACTCCATACCTTCATACCGTCGTTATGGGTGAACCACGCCAGGTAATAACCTGTGCCATTGCCGGCAGCGTGAACCTGAATGGTCGTTGCTGCGGGATCAGTACTAACCTGAACAGTAGCGCAATCGGCTGCGGCAGTTGCACCAATAGCATCCTGGGCATTTTTCAACTCTTCGGCAGTGGTGTAATAAATCACGTCGTAGATACCGTTGCGGTCGACATCCAATGCTTGATTGATAGCCGGGATATACATGCCTGTCCAGGTCATTTTCATCAATTCGCCATGTTTCCAGCGTTTCAGATCATCAAAGCGGAAACCTTCCAATAGCAATTCCACACTGCGTTCGCGACGTATTTCCAGGATTGCAGGATCTGTAACATCAGGGAAATAGGCGCTTTGCAAATATGTATCCGCCTGTGTGGGCTTGGCAGTGAGTCCGCCGGTGATGCCTGCACGTTTCCGCAACGCCCCGACGGTTTTTTCCCAATCGGTGTCGGTAAGCGTTCCCTGCTCTGCTTTTGCTTCGGCATAGTTCAGCAACACTTCAGCGTACCTGAAAAGTTGCATTGCGTGAGTGTTTTCACCCTTTGTGTCACTGAAAGTGGCATCCACGCAAAGTTTTATCGGCTGGTAGCCAAGACGGGCATAACCGCCGAATTCAGGCAGGGCTATGGCGCCTTCGCGCGTATATCCCGGTGTACGGATGGTAGCAGCAAGGCGACCATCACGATTCAAGCACTCTGCATAAAAATCTTCGTATTCCCATCCAGCACGGCTGGTATAGGGTGTTCCGTCCTGTTGCAAATAGGTACAGACGAAGGGACGGATCAAGTTTAACGCTGAACCGTAAGTGGATGAAGTCCAACGCCAGTTGACGGCGTTGTATACACCAAGTGAAGCGCTCGAGCAAATAGCCAGCATTGTTTCGGCGGTTGGAGGCTCGTCGCTGGTGAATAATGCCCGATAGCTGACATTTAATGACTTCCCGGAATTAGCCATCACATAAGCTGCGGCATCTTCTGCGCGTTTCAGCCATGTGGCTGCAGAGGTCGTAAGGCCTGTCAGCTTGTGATACTTGCGAAAGGTGCCTTCAAACAGGCTCACCCGTGCTGCCAGCGCATACGCCACCCAGCTGGTAACCAGGGAACAACCGGCAGCATCGGTGGTACGGGTGATGTTGTTGCAGGCAAACTGTAAATCCTCGTATACTTTTTCCATCACCAGTTCACGCGAATCGCGAGGGGCGTATAATGCATTCTCATCTGGCTCCAACGGATGGTCAATCCATGGTACGTCTCCGAATCGTTTCACTTTGTCATAATAAAACAAGGCACGAAAAAAACGGGCAATCCCAAGATAATTATTCCTGGTGTTTTCGGGAATTTCAGGATCAACACAATTGACAATGAAGTAATTGATATTACGAAGGTTGTCCCAACTCCAGCCGCTACTATTGTCAGAACTGTATGCATTAAGCGTGACAAAAGCGTTGAGCGCGGTTGTAGCGCCAAAATCCACCAAACTCTGTTCGACGATGCTTTGGTCGGTAGCGTCGGGCAGCATATTATAGAATGAGATGGAATAAGCATCAAGACCTTCCGCCGAGCTGAAAATGGCCTTTTTATCCGTCTTGGAAACAGGCGTCTCGTACAGATCGCACGAGAACAACAGGAAAAGGCTTGCGGCTAATATGAATGAATATTTTTTCATGTTTTACGAATTTGATAATGAATTAGAATGTGAGTGATATACCAAGCGAAAAAGTTTTCATTAGCGGATAGCTGTTTCCTGATCCCTGGTTATAAGTGGAATTGAGGTCAGAATCCGTACTGTCGACAGCAGTCAATACGTCAAAATCTTTGGTTCGTTTGTAAAGCGGCGACCAGCAGGCAATATTTTCACCACTCAGGTAAATGCGCGCACTTTGCATACCAATGACTGAGATGATGCGGCTTGGCAGGGTGTATCCGATGGTCAGGTTTTTCAAACGCAGATAGGATACTTTTTGCATATACCGGTCGGTCTTGATTCCGCTCCATCCGCAGGCGCCATTATATTGGGAATAACGCGGCAGGTATGCGTCGCGGTTGTCCTCCGTCCAGTAATTGCCGAGGTGCCATGAAGGCATACTGTTGTATCCACGGTTATATTGGCCCCAGAAGGGTGTTTCCTGCGCAGGGAACCAGTCCTGTTTACCCACTCCCGTAAAAAATGCCGATATGAAGAAATTGTTCCAATCGGCGCTCAGACTGAAACTGTACTGGTACCGGGGTTCCGTATTTCCAAGGATAACCATATCCCCGGGATTATCAACTGTGTTGTCGCCATTATCTATCCTGGCGGCTCCATCTTCAGTTTTATTCCCGTTGAGGTTGGCTATTTTTAGATCTCCGGCACGCCATACATTATCATTGGACGATTTGAAGATGGTGTTGCTATATGTATTGGGATCAGGATCACTCTGGAACAAGCCATCGGTTTTGTAACCCCAAGCCTCGCCAATGGTTTGTCCTTCATAATAATCGCTCAACGATTTGGTGTCGTTGTTGTAGCGGTCAATCTTTGAACGGTAATCATACAATGATCCCTTTACCTGGAAATTGAAAGGTTTTCCACCCAAAGTAAACTGGTCCTGGTAACTCAAGGTGATTTCCCATCCCCTGGTGGTCATATCGGCGTAATTGCCTTTGGGTGAAGACGCTCCGTATACGTCAGGTAAAGTAACGCCTACAGTAAACATGTCGGTGGTTTTGCGGATATAATAGTCGCCGTTGAAACGGAACTTACCCTGCAACATGCCAAAATCAAGACCGAAGTCCATTGTGGTTGCTTTTTCCCATGTCAGGCTGGAAGGAATTGGAGCGGGCACACTGGTTTGTTTATTTTTAGCCCCGTTTAATACCCGTCCCGAAGTCCCGATACTCAGGAGTTCAAGGTAGGTATACGGGTCGATATTCCCATTTCCTAACGAACCATAGGATGCACGGAACTTGATGTCGGAAAGGATATTTTTGTTCACATTCCAGAAAGGTTCTTCCGAAAGTCGCCATCCTCCCGATATGGAGGGGAAGAAACCGAATTGCTGGTTGTCGGGAAATTTTGAGGAGCCGTCGTAACGACCGTTTACTTCCAACAGGTAACGGTTCTTATACCCATAATTCAAGCGGAAAAAAGTACCGACAATTTTCCAGTTTTTTACATCCGCATTGGGAGTAATGGAAGTACCTGTAGCTAAAGCAATGCTTTCGGCCGATTCGAGCAACAAACCGTTACGATCTATATAATTGTAGTGATAACTCGATGTTTCATATCCATACCCTGCCATACCTTTCACATAATGACTTCCGGCAAACGTATTTTCATATTCCGCATATATGTTGGTGGCCGTGTAAAGAGTATTCGAGCCCGATTCATAGATGATCCCATTCAGGTCGCCGATAGAAGCCATTTCATCTTTCTTTTCGGAATATGGAACTTTTGTGCGTTTCCTGAACATATTGTCGGCGCCGTAGCGGACAGTGAAGTCACCGTTAACGTGGAACGTTTTATCAAAGAAGCTGGTGGAGAAACCGATTGTGTTTTTGAACAATTTCTTATTGAAATCCTGGTAATTGTTACCTGTCATAAAACCACCCAGAGTATATGCCGTACCACGGGTAAAAGATTCGTCCGGGTTGTAGAGAGGCATGCTTGGGAAAGCGCTCACCTGGATATACCGCTGAACATTGGCTGTGAATGAAGCCGTAAACGGACTGTGATAGTCAGAATTTGAAAATTCCATGTTATTGGTCATTCTCAACCAGTCGAATACCTGCAGGCCGCCCTTGGCACGGATGTTGTATGATTTATAGGTGTCCGGATCATAATTATACAATCCATCAAAATCGTAAAATCGTCCGGACACATAGAAATCGGCTTTTTCATTTCCACCCGAAACGGAGAGGTTATGATCCTGCGCAAATGTCCTGTCCTTGTACAAAAGATCGTACCAATCGGTATTACAGTAATATTCATAAGCGCCTGAAGATAATACTTCCGTTTTGGGGCCTGCGCCCGAAGCCTTCCATGTTCTCAACCTGTCTAACCATTCGTCGCTGTATGATTGCATATTGTTGTTGATGGAAGTTGGTACGGTTCCCTGGGAATTGACATACGATTCCCTGAAATGCTCGACCCAGGTAACGGCATCAGTCACAAAATCCGGGGTTCTTGTCAGCGACTGGATGGAAAAATTCCCGGTATAATTGACAGTTGCCCTGCCTTTTTGCGGCCGTTTGGTAGTGATCAGTACAACTCCGAAAGACCCCCTGGCGCCATAAATGGCGGCTGACGCTGCATCTTTCAATACACTGACGCTTTCGATATCATTGGGGTTCAGCATGGCCAAGTCGCCTTCAACTCCGTCAATAAGTACCAAAGCGCTGCCTCCCTGACCAATGGAAGAGGTTCCACGGACGTTGAGCGAGGCCGAACGCGACGGTTTTCCGTCTTCCATTTTAATATTTAAGTTGGGGACGGCGCCTTGCAAGGCTTGGGTTGCATTGGACAGCGAACGGTTTTCGAATACATCACTGCTTACAGTTTCGATGGCTCCCGTCAGGTTTACCTTCTTTTGGGTTCCGTAGCCAACCACAACCACTTCTTCTATTTCGCGCGTATCTTCGCCCAATGCAACATTGATCGTCGTTTGATCGCCAACAGTAATTTCCTGGGTTGTATAACCGATAAATGAAAATTGCAAAACCGCATTCCTGTCGGGTACATTGATAGAGTATCTTCCGTTGACATCCGTAACGGCGCCAACTATTGTTCCTTTCACCACTACGTTTACGCCAGGCATGGGATCGCCGTTTTCGGTGACTGTTCCGGTAATGGAAATCCCCTGTGCAAGCGTTTTGGGAGTGATTACAATAAATTTACTGTCCTGTTCCTTGAACGTGAGATTGGTGTCCTTGAAAATATTATTCAGGAGTTCCCCGACTTCCACATCTGTTTGTTCCAGTTGAACGGGACGGTTAAGATCTAGAAATGCGTCATTGTAGAAAAAGGTGTAATCCGTTTGATTCTCAATGGCATTTAAGACGCTTTTAATGGATATTTTTTTATCTTTTCCCTCGAAATGAACAACTTGCGAAAAGACGCTTGCCGAAACATTCCAAGCAAAAATGATACTGAATAAAAAGGTAAGTCTCATAATCTTCAATATTTTATGATAATATACCTGGATTAATGGTTTAGAATAAAAATAATAGAACTTCATATATTTGATCTTTGTCATATTAAAAATGGTTGCATACTTTCATGTTTTCTCAGGACCGGAAAGTACAATTACTGTATTGATTCTCGTTGCCCGGGAGTATGTATACTTCCGGTTTTTTTTGATTCCTTGTTTTATATCATCATAGGCGTTATATATTTACATGGGTGATTGGATTAACTGTTTATACTTTTTCTTTAACTGTTTATCTTCACTGATAATGACATTTTTCTCTTTGACAGCATATTGTATCGGGGCATTGAGCCTGATTACCTCGAGTATCTGTTCCAGCGGGTAATCTTTCAACGTTCCTGCAAACACATATTTTTTGCTTGCCTCATCCTCGAACGAAAATTCGACATCGTATTTCCGTTCCATCTTTTTTGCCAGCGATTCCAGGCTTTCGGATCTGATAATCCAACGACCATCCTTCCACGATGTGTATACGGCCGGTTCGATCCTGTCTGTCAGTACCGCTTTCTGCTCCGCTTTTTCCGGCATTTGTACCTCCTTTTCCCGGTATGTCGAGCTTTTTTCCGTGACGAATTGTTCCCGGTCACCGGTTGTTGCAATCAGTTTTTTGGGAATAGCGATCACCTGGTTAGGCTTTAAGGTCGCAATATTCCGGTTACGGTCGTTTTCGACAGTTACTAATCCTTTTACAAGAGTGGTTTCAACCACGTCCTCGTCGGCGTATGCCCTCACATTAAAAGTTGTACCAAGCGCCTTGATATTCAAACCGGAAGTTTTTACAACAAACGGCATATCGGCATTGGTTTGAACATCGAAGTAGCCTTCACCGGTAAATTGAAGTTCGCGTAAATTCCTGCCAAAATCATCCGGATAGGAAAGAGAACTGCATGCATTCAGTTTGATTGTCGATCCGTCGGGCAAAGTTATTGTGACCCGTTCGCCCTTCCCTGTCTTTATTTCACATTGCCCGGCTATTACAGCCGCCTGTTCTTTATTTTGTGATTTCGAATAAAAATGCGCCGACAGCAACCCGGCTGAAACTCCAAGAACAAATATCGCCGCATATCTCCTGATATGATCCGTCCAATGAGGATAATTCACTTTTCCTATGGCGGCTGATGTCGTTTTTTGCTTCTCCGCAATTATTTTCTGCAATTTATCCCACCCTTCGCGGGTTTTTGCTTCTTCATGCAGCCGAATTGTCGCTCCGGCATCATATATGTCTTTCATTAAAAACAGTTTCTCCTCGTTTTCGGGGTTTGCATTTACCCAGGCAAGGAGATACTGCTGCTCTTCCGGGCTGATATTCCCGGAAAAGTACCTTGTGATCAAAGCGTCGGTTATTTCTATCCTGTTACTGTTCATTCATCTTTATTTAGACACTGCAAAGGAAGCCATGGAACATGACTTGAATGTTATTACAATATAAAATTTGCGTTAAATATACTTATATGATACATTCGGGTAAGCATACTACTCACATAAACAGCATTTTTTTTGTAACCCTGAAATATGTTCTATCGATCTGCCATCCCCTGACGGGATTTGGTCGATATTAACCGATATGTCTTCTACCAATATGCCGTCCCTGACGGGATTTCCGCTACGGGAAAAAACAGGCGGTGCACGTTTTTCTACCGATCTGTCGTCCCTGACGGGATTTCGCCGGATGATGGAACGTTGCCCGGCAGGGCATTCATATCCATAGAATCAATGCGGAAAACATCAACAAGTCTCCGTAGGAGATTTGATCCGGTAGCGGTGCATATTTTTTCTATTGATATGGTTTCCCTGCCGGGAAACGCGCACAGTTTACGTAAGCTTGCGTATACCCGCCGTTGAGTGTATTCCCACCGTTGAGCGGCAATTGTATTGCCGCTCGGAACACAGGGCAATTTGTAATTGCCCGCCGTTGAACGGACTTTCCCTTTAGCGCGGCAGAGTCCGGAGGCTCCGCCGAACAGCGGGGATGACAACAAAAAAGCCGCTATATCGTATGATACGATATAGTAAAAATAACCTAAAATGTTTTTTGGCGAGTACTTATTTTATAATTTTACACTTTTATTAAAGGAGTAGCCCTGCAGGTTCCGGATGTCGGAAGTAAGCCTAGCCGGGTTCGGTAAAAACCTATATAATGGCCAAAACCTTAGAACAAAAGCTATGTAGCCGTTCGTTGGGATATTCTTTCGTGAGAAATGTATTTGTTTACCCGATGTTACGATTATTTTACCGGAAAATAGATGTCATCGGGTCAAAGGATGTCCCTGATTCGGGGCCGGTAATTTTCACCCCGAACCATCAGAATGCATTGATGGATGCATTGATGATCCTGTGTACCAAAGACCGCCAACCCGTTTTTGTGGCCCGGGCCGACATTTTCGAGAAACCGTTGATTATCGCCGCACTGAATTTTCTCCGTATCCTGCCTATTTACCGCAAACGCGACGGCGGCAATTCGTTCGACAATAACCGGGAAACCTTCGATCTGATCCTGAAAGCGTTGCGTAGTCAACAGGCAGTTGGCATGATGCCCGAAGGTACACACAGCGAGATCAAACGTTTGCGCATGCTTCAAAAAGGTGTTTTCCGACTGGCTATGCAGGCGCAGGAAGAATATGGCAATCGCCAGATGGTCAAGATCGTTCCTGTAGGAATCGAGTACACCAGTACCAGCAAGTTCCGCAGCGATGTGATTGTCAGGTACGGTAAAGCCATTGAAGTGTCCGATTTTTACGATCAATATGTCGAAAATCCTGCCCGCGCCTTCAAACACATGCAGGATACCTTGTCGGAAAAAATGAAGGAAGGGATGGTCAACATCACCAATGAACTATACTACCGCGAAATAGAACATCTTCGCGTGTTATACCAGCGGCAAGCAGTGCAACGTCTTGGTTTGGATTGCCGCAACGCGGAGCATCGCCTCCGGGCACAGCAAAAAATTATTGCCGCTTTGCAGGAATACGACCAAACCAATCCTGACGAAATGTCGGCGCTATGCCTTGCCGTCAGAGACTATCTTACCATCATTCAAAAACACAACCTCCGCGATTGGGTGGTCGAACATCAACCGTACTCGCTGGCGGGCTTGCTTGTGCAAACTATATGGGTAGTCCTTGGTATTCCTTTCTGGATATTGGGCATGCTTTTCAATTACATCCCTTATAAACTGTCGGCTTTGGCTTCACGAAAAGTAAAAGATCCGCAATTTGTCAGTTCGGTACAATTTGTAGCAGGGATGGTCGTTTACCCACTCTACGATCTTATCATGATCGTGCTGTTTGTACTCTTTATTCCATGCGTTTGGGGTAAATTCATCATGCCGTTGCTGCTGATCCCTTTAGGAATCTTTGCTTACAAATGTTACCTCGCTATGAAGAAACTCGACGCTCGCTTCCGTTTTTGGTCCGGTAAACGGAATAAAAATCCGGAAATACTAAAGGTCATTGATTTGAGGAAAAATATCTTCGAGATTATGGGCAAGTTGGCGATTAATCGTTGATGTTCGATAATCGCACTCGCGGATCCCAGTGTTCGGTGGAGCTTGGAGACTCTGCCGAACACTGGGCAGCAAAAGTTAAATAATTTCCAATAGAAAATATTTATTTTAACTTTAGAACATTACCTCTTCCGGAGAATACAGTACATGCTCAGTTCCCCGGTAATTCTTTCACCATCCATATCGGCCTGTACAATAGCCCCTTCTTCAACAAAGTATTTGTTTGGTTCGTCGGTAATACCGTTCAGGATAATCTCGTTTTCCGATTTGTTCCATTTATATGTGCCGGTCTCTTCCATTTTCTGGTCATCGCCTTTACCGAGATATCTGGTCTTTTTTACATACGTATTATCCTTGTGCAAAACGATTTCGGTTTCGATACCCGAACAATCAGCGCAGGGCAAAATGCCAAGATAAGTACCATGAAAACTAGTCGGATTGGACGTGTTTGGGGTATTTTGCGAGCGATGGCAACTACATACACAAGCAACGAATGCAACAAACAAAATGACGGAAAATCTTTTCATATTTAATTTGAATTTAATTTGATTTTGATTTGATATTTGAATAAACAATCATACTTCTAAAATGTTTTTTTTCGAATGACAAATGCTAAAAGCCAGTCGTTCAATTATCATTGTTCTAAAAATGAAAATAGTATACCTAACATGGGCGAAATAATAAGTTTGGACGAATAGGCCGGATATCCTGTCAGATCGCACGAACAGCGCATAGAACGGCTTACGGATGTCGATGGAGCTATGCCGAACACCGCTTCGGAAAATTGCATTCATTTCGTTTCGGCATACAAAATTCTTTACTCTTCGTTCTTCACTCTTCGCTTATTGATTACCTTTGTCCGTTAGAAAATCACTCAAAAAAATAGAAAATGAATCCAATCATCAATACCAAATTAATGCATCCGCGCGACCAGATCGTAGCGATTATCAGCAGGATATAC
>JAISDP010000342.1 GCA_031264715.1 Bacteroidales bacterium | reverse complement strand
CGGTTTCTGCATCAGTTCCGTCAATGCCCGGTTCACTTTGTCGAATGAAAAACCGTGGAGAACGGTCTCCATTTTTGCCCGGATCTGATCGTTGCACAAGTTGCCGATACTGCCCTCATGGGTGTGTTCCGCCCTTTTTACAGGATGAAACCGGCCCTCGTTAATCTCCATACCCACTTGCCTGTACGCATCGCGGAAGGGAGCGCCGCCGAGTACCAGTTCATTAAGCGCCTCCACGCTGAACAGGTAACGGTAACGATCATCGTCGAGAATATCGCGGTTCACAGTGATCTGTCCCACCATATAGGCCAACATCCCGATGCAGTTCTCCATCTCTATAAAGGCCGGGAAAAGGATTTCTTTCAGAATCTGCATATCGCGGAAATAACCTGATGGCAAATTACTGACAAGCAACGTTATCTCCGCAGGCAGCGCCTGTATCCTGTTGCATTTGGCACGAATCAGTTCGAAAACGTCGGGGTTTTTCTTGTGCGGCATGATGCTCGAACCGGTAGTCAATTCATCGGGCAAACCGATGAATCCGAAATTCTGGCTCATGTACATGCAGGCATCCATGCTGAAACGTGCCAGCGTAGCGGCAATAGAAGCCATGGCAAATGCAACGGTTTTTTCGGTTTTACCGCGCCCCATCTGTGCATACACCACATTATAATTCAAGTCGTCGAATCCCATCAATCGGGTGGTCATCGTTCGGTTGAGCGGGAATGATGAGCCATAACCTGCGGCCGAACCGAGCGGATTTTGATTGGCGACCTGCCAGGCGGCTTGCATCAACCGGAGGTCGTCGGTGAGGCTTTCGGCATAGGCGCCAAACCACAATCCAAACGACGACGGCATAGCCACCTGCAAATGGGTATAGCCGGGCATCAACACATCTTTGTACTGTTCACTTTGCGTGATCAACGCATCAAACAGCCGGCCGACGCCCTCCACGATTTTCTCGATCTCGTGGCGGATAAACAGCTTGATATCCACCAGCACCTGGTCGTTACGCGAACGCCCGCTGTGTACTTTCTTGCCTGCATCGCCCAATTTGCGGGTAAGCATCAGCTCCACCTGCGAATGTACATCCTCGGCGCCCTCTTCGATATGGAAGTCGTTGTCCAGTATACGCCGGTATATCACGCGTAATTCTTCTTCAAGCGCATGGAGCTCCTCTTTGGTTAATAGCCCGATGCCTTCCAACATGCAGATATGCGCCATGGTTCCCATCACATCGAACTGCGCCAGGTACATGTCCATTTCCCGGTCGAGCCCCACGGTAAACCGCTCCACTGCCTCATTAACGTTTGTCCCTTTATACCAGACAGGTTGATTTTCGGATTTCATTCTTATATTTTATGAATATTCTCTACAAAGATTCCTTATATACTTATGAGCTATATAAAGAACCTACAAAAATGATTATTTTGTTTGCAGGATTAACCGGTTTTTATTACAAGTGCGAATGTAGGCAGAATCCTTGGCATCTCCAAATTTACCTGTCATAACTTTACACTTTCATTATTCAGGGATAAAAATAAAAGAAATAAGAGAACTCCTAAAAACTCCCTTAATAAGTTGTTTTGTTATATGAAGATATCGGATTTAAATGCGAAGGTTCCGGATTTAAATATGAAGGTCTCAGATTTAAATGCGAAGGTATCGGATTTAAATGCGAAGGTCTCAGATTTAAATGCGAAGGTTCCGGATTTAAATGCGAAGGTTCCGCATCTGTGTGCGAGAGGGTCAAAAGGGACAACAATGGATGTATTAAATATGTGTAATAAGAATCAGGTTAAAAATAAGGTCTTTTTGAGGAATAACTTATTTTTAAACAAAACAGCCTCAGTAGCTGTCAATATCAAACCGACATTATCTAAAACCGAAAACTTTTTATCTTTGCAAAAACATCGAACCGTGAACCGATTTTTAACCGCTTCATTTGTATTGACTTTTTGCCTGTTGATCCTGTGGCCGGCCAAGGCAGCCAGTCGATCTACACCTGGAGACACCATACAGATAGTGGCCGTGGGCGATATCATGATGGGCACCATCTTTCCCAATGGTGAATACCTGCCGCCCAACAATGATTGCAGCCGGTCGTTCGGCATGGCGCTTCCGTATTTCGCAAATGCCGACGTTCTTTTTGGCAACCTTGAGGGCGCCATGACCGATTCGAAAGTGGGCGCCAAAAGCTGCAACAATCCTGAATGGTGCTACACTTTCGGGATGCCGACACAATTTGTCCGTTGCCTGGCCGATGCGGGATTCGATATCTTGAGCCTTGCCAACAACCACATGGGCGACTTTGGCGAACAGGGGCGCGCATCTACCGTAAAGGCCCTAACAGATGCCGGTATCCGATATGCCGGATTGTTGAGCTGTCCAACAGTGGTTTTCGAAAAAAATGGTATAAAATACGGTTTTTGCGCTTTTTCTCCCAACACCGGAACTGTGGATGTGAAAGACATACCTGCGGCACAGGAAATTGTCAGGCAGCTAAACGACAGTTGTGATATTGTCATTGTTTCGTTCCATGCAGGCGCTGAAGGTAAAGCCTACCAGCATGTAACGCGTCAAACGGAGAACTTTATCGGCGAAAACCGTGGCAATGTATACGAATTTGCCCACAAGGTGATTGATGCCGGCGGCGATATCCTGCTGGGACATGGCCCACATGTTACACGAGCTGTTGAAATATACAACAATCGGTTTATTGCATATAGCATGGGCAATTTCAGCACAGTGAGCCGCGTAAACGTAGAAGGCGTCAATGGCCTGGCGCCTGTTTTCCGTATCTTCACTACGCCCGACGGCTGTTTCCTCAAAGCGCACGTTACGCCCACCTGCCAGCCTGCCGACGACCGCACGCCCCGTTATGATCCTGCACGCCGTGTAATTTCGGTAATCCAAAGCCTCACGCGCGTCGATTTTCCCGAAGTAAAAATCCGGATTACAGACGACGGATGGATCACGAATCCCGACGGCTATTGCGCTCAAAGGATCGAACCATTGAAACCGAGAGAGATAAAACCGTTGAGACCAAAGACCGGCATCGCGCCGATTGAATCCCAATTCATCCATACCGGACCTGTACATAATGACTAACCAGTCGCCATGAAATCTTTTTTCCAGGATATCCTTATCGAAGCCGGATGTGACGAAGCTGGGCGCGGATGCTTGGCCGGCCCGGTGTTTGCGGCAGCAGTGATTCTTCCGAAAGATTTTACGCATGATACGCTCACCGACTCGAAAAAGTTGAGTAGCAAACAACGTTACCTTTTACGCGACGAGATTAAGGAAAAAGCTATTGCCTGGGCAGTAGCATCGTGCGACAATCATGAAATCGACAAAATCAATATCCTGAAAGCCTCTGTGCGCGCCATGCACAAGGCGGTGGCGCAGTTATCCGTACGGCCGGAGTTTTTGATTATCGACGGTAATTATTTCATTCCTTATCCCGAAATCCGGCACCGGAGCATCGTAAAGGGCGATGCCCTGTATTACTCCATTGCTGCTGCTTCGGTTTTGGCCAAAACCTGCCGCGACGACTATATGATAAAACTTGCTTCGGAACATCCTCAATATTTGTGGGAGAAGAATAAAGGCTACCCTTCGCAGGCGCACCGCAACGCTATCGCTGAACACGGCATCACATCCTATCACCGACGGTCGTTCCAATTGAAATCCGATCAATTGGAAATACCTTTTGAATTTAAAGGTTGAAGTTTTAATAAAAAGGTTCTATAACGTTTTGTGCGGGTAATTCAAAACTATGCTTTTGGAATGTTTCCGGAATTTTTTTTCACTTCTTTCACTAACTCCATCCCTGTAGAAATAGCCTGCCGGTTAAGCGGGATCAGTTGATGATGGCGTTCGGGAAGCGTTTTCTTGAGACCTTCTACCACATTTTCTA
>JAISDP010000339.1 GCA_031264715.1 Bacteroidales bacterium | reverse complement strand
CAGCCGGAACCATCCTGGTACGGGCTGCGCTTTGCCGACCTGATGAATCGAATATTGCTGGAAAAGATCAAAACCGAATAATAACCTTAAAAACAAACAATCAATATGTTACAAAGAATAAAAACAGACGGCGGCGAACGCTGGGCAATCGTATTTGGCGAACATTTTTCGCTGGAAGATTATGTAAACCTGCAAAACGGACTTATCAGCGTATTGCAGGCCAGTACGCATTCTGAAATGCTGTGCGGCATGGGTGAAGATTTGTTCTGTGTATTTGACCTGCTGGAGGCAATCACGCCTACACACACCCAAGCGTGTGAATATGAGCGGTATTTGAAAGGTAAACAAACTGAAAATTAAGGCAATGACACAGGAGGAAAAGATGGCGACACCGCAGCAAATCAAGGCTATTTATACCCTGCTGAACAAGGCCGGCCTTATGGATCGCAAGAATGAGATCGTTTGCGACATGTCCGAAGGACGGTCGATGCATTGCTGTGATTTGACGTGTGAAGAGGCTTCGAGCCTGATAGGGTCACTGCAGGATACCATTGATCTGTACGAACCGCAGCAAGCTGTACAAACCGACCCCAAAACGTCCCGGCTCGAAATGTACAACCGCATATACGGCGCTGCCCGGCAGTGTGGATTCATATACGGCGATACGGAAGAGGACAGGCTGATCAACCTGTACCTGATCGAAAAGTTTTGCCTTGAACGCGGAACCGTGAAAAAGAGGCTAAAAGATATGACCGGCCCGGAGCTAAAAAGGACGTGCCGGCAGTTTCAGGCTATCGTTAACCGTAAGAATAAAACCAGGAAGCAATGAAAGAATTTTTAATCAGCGATGAAAGCCTTAACAGTCATGGGCTTACCGTAAGAACATCCGGCATCCGGCTCGACCGTTTCCTCGCCAACCCGGTGATGTACTATAACCACGATCGCAGCCAGGGTGTTATAGGACGCTGGGAAAACCTTCGTGTTGACGGGTCGCGGATGTTTGCCGCCCCCGTATTTGATATGAACGACGAACTGGGCAAAAAGATTGCCCGGAAGGTTGAGGACGGTTTTATCAAGGCCGCAAGCATCGGCATCACCGATGTAGAAGGCGACATGCGGGAAATCCTTTCATGCGTCCTGTACGAGTGTTCCATATGTGACATACCTGCCAATCCCAATACGCTGGCCCTGTATCACAATGACCTGCCTGTAAAAAGTTATAACGATTATATTAATATCAAATTATCCATGAAAAATCAAAATCAAAAACAGCCGCAACAGCCGGCAATCGACACTGTAAAGATAGCAGAAGCTTTAGGCTTGCCGGCCGGTGCAACAGAACAGGACATCCTGGCAGCCATTGCAGCCTTGAACCGAGCGCCCGATTCGGGTGAAAACATCGTGAACAGCGCCTTGCAGATGAAATACATATCATCGGACGAATGCGGCGAATTAACGGCGCTGGGACGCAATAACGCAGCGGCATTGGCGCGGTATGTCGACAGGCGGAAAACCAAACGGCAGGAAGAACTCAACGCCGAATTTGATGCTTTTATGCGGGAATCGATTCAGAAAGGCCGTATCTCTGCGGGACAGTTCGATACGCGGCAATTGCGTGAGTTTGCAGCGTCAGATTTTCAGATGTTCAAAAGGGTTGTCGAAAGCATTCCCGAACGGGTGTTTCTGAAGGATCTGATCAGGCTGTCAGCGAATAAGCCGGTATCGAATAAGGCCGACCGCAACACCTGGACATTGCGCGATTACCGAAAATATGCCCCGCAGGAATTGCGCAACAACCCGCAACTGTATGCCGAACTGGTAGACAGGACATATTTTGAGAAACAGTAACAGTATTTATAAATTTTTTAAATAAGAATTAAAATGGCAAAATTGCAAAAGGAGATTTGGATTGACCAGCTGATGGAAAATTACTATGTAGACAGTTCTTTCCTGTCGCATGGCAAAGACCTTTCCGCCCTGGTGGATTATGATGCGATCAACATGGCAGAGGCCGGAGTTGATCCCGAAGTGTTGATCAACAACACAACTTACCCCATTACATCGGTACAGAGGGTGGACAAGCCGTTGCGCATGGAACTGGATTTGTTTGAAACGGTTAATACAACGGTGCGTTACCCGGAGGTGATCGAATACAGTTATGACCAGCTGGAAAGCGTGTTACGCGGTCATCGCAACACATTGCGTGCCAAGACATCGGAAAAGGCGGCGCATGCTTACGCCCCGAATGAAGACGGTATCTATACGCCTGTGATCAGGACAACGGGGCAGGCTTACAACAGCCGCAAACGGTTGGCGCCGGAAGATATCCTTTCCTTGAAGGAACGGTTCGACGGGGTCGATCTCCCACTCGAAAGCCGGTTCCTTGTATTGCACCCGTCGCACCTTACCGACCTGATCGTTTACGACATGCAGGCGTTTAAGGATATTACCGACTTTGTGGACGGGCGTCCAAAACGCTTTGCCGGGTTCAATATCCTGCAGTTTTCCAAGCCGGCATATTATAACATCGCCACCATGACGAAACTGCCTTACGGCGCCGCCGGAACCAATTTCTGCTCGTTCGCTTTCCATTCCGATGAGGTAATGAAAGCCGACGGGGATGTAAAAATGTATGTCCGTTACGATGACCCGGAGGAACGTGCTACACTGGTCGGTTTTGACAAGCGTTTCATTGCCGTTCCCATCCGCA
>JAISDP010000322.1 GCA_031264715.1 Bacteroidales bacterium | reverse complement strand
TAACCGGTGAAGTACTCGCACTCCTCGGCAAACGGCGATTGACGCTGATTCTTGTAATGATCGCTGAAATAATGCGAAGCGGTAAGATAATCCCTTTGCTTGAAATAGCTCATCGCCTGATAGTACGCTACCGTGTCGGCCTTGTTGGTGCCACGGTACACGCTGGTGATATCGTCAAAAAGCTGGCCCGCTCTCACAAAATCGTTCGCATGATAATATTCGAACGCTTTACGGTATTTCAACTGATAATCGGTGCTCTTGCGCAGTTTTTCATATTGACTGCACGACGAAAAGCCGATGGTTATGATGAAAAGACAAAAAAAGGACTTCTTCATTAACGGATAAATTACCGGACAAAAGTATAAAAAATGATGGAACATCCAATCATGCTGACAAAGATTAACGGTAAAACAACAATTATAGTATGTTCGTGTGTAATTTGTCCGGTTGCGATTTGATGCCGAAGGGCATTCAAGGTTGAACAGCTTCGCAGTTCGGACGGGAGGACGCCGGTATCCAGAAAATAGAAAGTTGAAAATTGATTTTCAACTTTCTATTTTCAACAGCGCTACCGGATACTTAAAACCGAATTTATGCCGTTGCGTCCATTACACCTTTAAAATAGCCGATAGATTCGGCTAACCCGGCCAACGGATCTTTCATGGCCTTTTCAAATTCGAGGCTGCATGCGCCGGCATATTTCACCTTGCGTAACGTTTTCACGAAAGCGGGGATGTCGATGACGCCACGTCCCATTTCGCAGGTTCTGCCTTCTTTGCCGGCGGCGGTCACGTCCTTGATATGTATATCGAACACGCGTTTATAATACTTCTTCAGGTCATCGGCAGGGTTGAACCCGGCACGGGTGTCGTGTCCGATGTCAAGGCACATGCCGATACGCGGATCGAGGTTCTGTACGTTGTCGATCACATCCTTGGCATTTGGGTATTCTTTGATGTCCGGCCCATGGATGTGTATCGCATAATTGAAATCATATTCCTTCACCTTCTTGTCAACATAAGGCAGAAGCTCGTAGTTGGGAACACCCACAATCAGCTTCACTCCCACCCTCTTGGCATAAGCAAAGGCCTGGTCGACGGCGGCTTCCGACTTCATATAAATCGGACCTACAGCGTAGCCCGTTACGCCTTTGCTTTTCAATTTGGCGTGGAATGCAGCGATCTCATCGTCGGAAGCATCCAGTTTCAAATGAAAATCCTTGATGCACAGGTAATGCACATCCATACGCTGCATCATTTCAAGCGCCTTGTCGATGTCGAAATGCAAAAAGCTATACCCTGCCATGGATACCTTAAACAGGTCTTCCTTTTGCTGCTTTTTTACAGGGCCAGCAGCAGGCATCGCATACAATTCTTCGCCAAGAAACGCCGAAGTTGCCCCCACAGCCAGTAAACCGGCTCCTGCTTTTCTTACAAAATTTCTTCGTGTAATCATATCAATCTTTAATTTTTGAAACACCAAATCTACGGTTTTTTCTCCAATCAATATCACTTCTGCATCTTTTTTAAGATTTTTTTACATTTACGCAACCGATTGCGTAAAAATCTTTATGATTCTGTGTAAATCACCCGGTTATTTTTATTTTCTTTGTCACATATTTATCTATTAATCAATTGCCATACTTTAATAAATATTAAAATCATAGTCATGAAAAATGTGTGTCTTATTTTTTGCATAATGTTCTTGGCGGCGGCTTGCAGTGAGCAGTCTGTCATACACGTAGCCGATCTCCGTTGCGAACTGCTAACCGATCCACAGGGAATCGATAACGCCGCACCCTGTCTTTCGTGGGAGATCACCGGCGACGAACGCGGTATACAGCAAACAGCTTACCGGGTGCTGGTGGCCTCGTCGCTCGAAAAGCTTAATGCCGGTGAAGGCGACTTGTGGGATTCGCAAACCGTGAAATCCAATGCTTCGGCAAACGTACCCTATGGCGGAAAAAAACTTGAAAGCCGCACTGTTTGTTATTGGAAAGTGAAGGTGACCGCCAACCGGGGAAGTTCGGACTGGAGTCAGCCGGCCTCATGGAGCATGGGATTGCTGGATCCGTCCGAATGGCAAGCCAAATGGACCGGATTGGACAAAAGTTTCAAAAGCGATGCGGTGGATCAGCGTAACACGCGCCTGGCAGCCCGTTATTTCCGTAAAGAATTCGACGCTGCACAAAAACCGGTAAAAGCCACAGTGTATGTGAGCGGGCTGGGATTGTACAAACTCTATATCAACGGGAAGAGAATAGGCGACCATGAACTTGCCCCAACGCCTACCGACTATTCCAAGTCAGTAAGGTATAATACCTTTGATGTTACCGGTGAATTGATACAGGGTAAAAATGCGATCGCCACAACCCTGGGCAACGGGCGATTCTTCACCATGCGCTATGATCCCAAAAATCTGTTTATCCGCGGGTTTGGCTTTCCGAAAATGATCCTGCAACTGGAACTGACCTATGCCGACGGCAGCAAACAAACCGTGGTGAGCGACGATTCGTGGAAGGTAACCGCCGACGGGCCCATCCGTGCCAATAATGAATTCGATGGCGAAGAGTATGACGCTACCAGGGAAATGCCGGGCTGGAATGTAACAGGATTCGACGATAGCAAGTGGATGCAGGCCGAAGCGGTTCAAGCGCCCGAAGGAAAACTCGAAGCGCAGATCAACCGTAACATCAAAGTGATGGAAACCATCCGTCCGGTGGGTATCTCGCAACCCAAACCCGGCATGTACATCCTCGACATGGGACAAAATATGGTAGGTTGGGTAACCATGAAAGTCAACGGAAAAGCCGGCGACAAGGTGAAATTGCGTTTTGCCGAAGTGTTGCAGGACGATGGTACTTTGTACCTTGCCAATATACGCGGCGCATTGGTTACCGACCAATATACGCTGAAAGGCTCCGGCACAGAACTGTTTGAGCCTTCATTCATCTACCACGGATTCCGCTTCGTTGAAATCACCGGTTATCCCGGAACGCCTACCGTTAACGATTTCGAAGGGAAGGTAGTGTATGATGAGATGGAAGTTACCGGGCAGTTCGAAACATCGGACCAAACCATCAACCAAATCTACAAAAATGCATACTGGGGCATCCGGGGCAATTATCGCGGTATGCCTACCGACTGCCCGCAACGCGACGAACGTATGGGTTGGCTGGGCGACCGCGCCGTCGGTTCGCATGGCGAAAGCTTCATCTTCAACAATGGCAATCTGTATGCTAAATGGCTCGACGATATTGCCCAGGCACAACGGGAAGACGGCAGCATTCCCGATGTGGCGCCCAACTTCTGGAGCATTTACAGCGACAATATGACCTGGCCGGGCGCCTATCTCATCATTGCCAACATGCTTTACGAACAATACGGCAACAAGGAACCGATTGTGAAGCATTATGATTCAATGAAAAAGTGGATGAGCTACATGCGCGAGAAATACATGAAGGACGACATCATGACCAAGGATACCTATGGCGACTGGTGTATGCCGCCCGAATTACCCGAACTGATCCACTCGAAAGACCCTGCACGCAAAACCGATGCGGCCGTGCTCGGAACAACTTTCTATTACCGCATGTTGTTCCTGCTCGAACGGTTTGCCACCCTGCTTAACAAGCCCGGTGATGTTACGGCATTTGCTACCGAAGCCCAAACCGTGAAAAATGCCTACAACGAGAAATTCTTCAACAAGGAAACGGCGCAATACAGTAATAATACCGTTACAGCCAACCTTTTGTCGCTCTGCTACGGTATGGTACCCGATGGTTATGCCGACAAGGTATTCAATAACATTGTGGACAAGACCGAAAAGGATTTTAATGGCCACGTGAGCACCGGATTAGTGGGTATCCAATGGCTGATGCGCGGATTATCGGACCGCGGACGCGCCGACCTTGCTTTTCGCATCGCTACCAACCGCGATTACCCGAGCTGGGGCTTCATGATCGAACACGAAGCAACCACTATCTGGGAGCTCTGGAACGGCAATACCGCCGACCCGGGCATGAACTCGCACAACCACGTGATGCTTTTGGGAGACCTCATCGTATGGTTCTACGAATATCTCGCAGGCATCCAAAACGCACCGGGCAGCACCGGTTTCGAAAAGATCGTGATGCATCCCTACCCGGTTGCAGGCCTGGATCATGTAAGTGCATCGTACCACTCGGTACACGGGATCATCAAGAGCAACTGGCGCAAAGACGGCAATACGTTCCTGTGGGAGATCACCGTACCCGGCAATACCACCGCTACGGTTTACATTCCGGCAACAGACAAAGCGCAGGTAACGGAAGGCGGGCTTAAAGCATCGTCGGCCAAAGGTGTAAAGTTTGTGAAGATGGAAGGCGAATATGCCGTGTACCGGATAGGGTCTGGAAATTACAGTTTCCTGTCGACGAAATAGTCTAAATCCCCGGAAGTTTTAAAGCTTCCGGGGATTTCCTTTCACCGGGAATGAGCATTTGTTGCGAGTAATTAAATTATTATGAAAAGATTGAAAAGAATATTATCATACCTGTCGGTTATCATTGCCGTATTGCCGGCCTCGTGCCATGGCGGTGCAACCGGCAATTCCAGCAATGAAGCAGTTCCCGATACCCTCATGGGAAAGCGGTTATTCCCTGTCGGAAAAGATGTCCTTATTAGCGCTGATGGCGTTATATCCATAGTTGTCGGCAAAAATAAGAGCCTCTGGCTTTGGGGCGACTCGTTTATAGGTGAATCAAAAGGCGGAGACATCCGGGATTCATTATCGCGTATGGTTTTGGGAAATGTATTTGTGTTGCTTGACGGTGATAGCGCCCGTACCATTTGTGGCGGAACACCCGGGAACCCGCTCCCGGTAATCGCCGGCGAACCGGTGGACGGGCGCCATGCCGTTTACTGGCCGCATCACGGGTTTCTCAAGGACGGCGTTTTACACTTGTTTACATCTAATATTGTATTTGGCGAAGGTGGCATGTGGGATTTTCATTGTCGCGCTGTTGCCTATTTCAGACTGTCATATCCCGGCTTTAAAATCATCGACCGGCAGGAAATGGATTCGTACCCGATAAACCAGGTAGCTTACGGTTATGGACTGCATGAGTACCAAGGGTATTACTATTTCTACGGCAACCTGTCCGACGGTTTCGCAGCTACTCTTCACGCCGGACGTGCACGCTTGGCCGGCAACCGCTTGCAGGACTGGGAATATTTCGACGGTACGGCTTGGACTTCCGACCCTTCGAAAACTGCTCCGCTGGAAGGTGTTGATGTACCGGTCAGTTCGCAGTTCAGCATTTTCAAGTACAAGCGGAAATACATCCTGCTGACTCAGGAAAAGGGTATCGGCGCTAACGACATTTATACCTTCGTTGCCGACAGCCCAACCGGACCCTGGTACAACAAAAAGAAGATCTATTCCACCCCCGAACCGGTACATGACAAGAACCTGTTCGCTTACAACGCTATGGCGCATCCGCAATATGACAGGGACGAGATGCTTCTGGTGAGTTATTGCCTTAATACGCATCAGCCTACGCTTAAAGTATCGGACTATCGCCCGCGATTCATCAGGGTATCGTATGAGTTGATTGTGGAATAATGCTTCTCTTGACCTGTCGCGCTTTATGCCGTTTCTTGGCAGATCAATTACATGAAGTCTTTACGATTTTGCAAAACCTGCAGCGTTCCGCTACATCAACTGTACTCAAGAGAAACTTTCGCGCATCACCTTTTCGGTAGCGCCCCTCCCCGATGCCACAAAAGCGCCTGCAGTGCTGCCGGCCTGATGCAGTTTGTCCGGGTGATCCAACAGATCGTTAAGTTGCCCGGCAAATTCGGAGTAATCGTTGATAGGAAAAGCGGCGCCTCGTGTTGCCAGGTCAACCGCTTCCTGAAATTTCCTGTGTACCGGTCCGAAAAAAACCGGGATACCGTAAACTGCTGCTTCGAGCGTATTATGTATCCCCTTGCCGAAACCGCCGCCAATATATGCCACTGCACCATACCGGTACAACGACGACAACATCCCGATATTATCGATCACAAGTACATGGTACTCGGAAGGATCCGCCGCCGACAGGTTCGAATACCTGATTGCTTTGACATGAACGGATTTGACCAGGTTGTCAATCTGATTGTCATGCAATTCGTGTGGAGCAATAATCCATTTCAGGTCACGATTTTCCGTATGGATGTATCGAACAATGATTTCCTCATCGGGCGGCCATGTGCTGCCGGCTACTATACAATGCTTCCCTTGCACGAAATGTTCCACTGCGGGTATGCTGCGTGCCTGGTCGGCAATGCTGCAAACACGGTCGAAACGGGTATCGCCGGTAACGGTCGCATTGGTAAACCCGATCTGTGCCAGCAGGTCTCGGGATTGTTCATTCTGGACGAAGAAACGGGTAAATGCCTTCAATGCCGGACGATACCAACTGCCATACCATTTGAAAAAAAACTGTCCCGGACGGAAATTTGCAGAAACCAAGTAAAATGGGATGTGCCGACGACGAATCGTTTTCAGGTAATGATACCAGAGTTCGTATTTGACAAAATATATTTTCCGGGGATCGACCAGATCGATAAAACGCCTGGCATTACGAGCGGTATCAAAGGGAAGATAAAAGGCATAATCCGTTTCCGGGAAATTCTTCCGGAGTTCATAACCCGACGGGGAAAAATATGTAGCTACGATCTTAAATTGCGGGTAGTTAGCGCGGATAGCTTCTATTAATGGCCGCCCCTGTTCAAACTCGCCAACTGATGCGCAATGTATCCATATCCGTTGTTCCCCGGATTGTAGCTTGGATTTCATTTGTTCCCAAACCTGTTTTTGCCCTATGGACAACTTTTTGGCTTTCTCATTTCCCAAACGGGCTGCCAGGCGTACCAATAACGATAATATGTGAATAATGAGCGTATACATGATGGAAACAGTTATAATGACCTAATTACAGGACAATCCCGGTTTTGTCCTAACCTGTGTTTTTCAACCCGGCGACATATCAGAGTATGAATCATACAGGTTAAAATTGCAAAGATATAGCCTTTTATGTTCAAAACCGCAAAGAATAAATTAATCTTCGTTCTTCACTCCTTTCTTTGGTCCTGCAATAAAGTCTTTTAGATAGAACGGTTCGAAATAGGCTACATCTTCAAAACGTTTCCTGTTGTATGCTTGCAAGGCAAGCGGTACCATATAACCGGACGAATGAGCAAAGCCTTCCGGGAAAATGGCATTCGGATGTGTAATGGTTGTGCGGCATTTGGCAGCGCCATTACCAAAAAAATATATTTGATGCTTGTTGAGGCGCTGCACAAATGATTGCCCGGTAATGATTTCAGCCGAAACTTTTTCTACTTGTCCGCCATCCCTATCATACAAAGCTGTATACACTTCCATTCGGCGGGCATCAATCATCGGACATAAAAGTGCGGATACAGGAACATCATGCTGCTGCGTAAACCCCATGCTCATGGCTTGTAGCGTAGAAACGCTAATGAGCGGGATATTGCCGCCATAACACAGCCCCTTGGCGGTGGACAGTCCTATGCGCAAACCGGTGTAAGAGCCCGGACCCGAACTGACGGCAACGGCATCGAGTTGGCCGACAGAAACATTGTTTGTGTTTAATAAATAATCAATGAATGGGGTCAACATGGTGGCATGATTTCGGCCTTCGGAGTTTTCTTTAACTGCGATGCACTGATTTCCGCGCGACAGGGCAACAGAACACAATTCAACCGAGGTTTCGATATGAAGAATGAGTGGATACATGGTACGATGCAAACTGCAAAGATATTGCAATCTCATTGAGTAGCCATAATTTTTTAAGCCATTTCCGATTTTTGATTACTTGTCATGTTTTTCATACTTTTGTCACCATCAAATTCGAGGCTATGAACCATACTATTGCCGGTACACGCTTGGCAAATCATCAACTTGCGGATACAAAGTTTACCACGTGCCGTCAAATAGCGC
>JAISDP010000282.1 GCA_031264715.1 Bacteroidales bacterium | reverse complement strand
AAGCATGACCCGCAATCCGTTAATATTTGGACTGTTTACCCGCATGAGTCTGGTGGAACAGGTGGCGTCGGGCATTCCGCGTATGCGGGAAGAAATGCTGGAAGCAGGATTGCCGGAACCGGTTTTCTCTACGGATGGCGGATTTTTTACCGTTGAATTTAAACGACCGCAAAAGGTCGCTGTAAATTCGAGCGATGACACTGTAAATCCTGTAAATGGCATAGTAAATTCAGAGAATGACATAGTAAATCCTGTAAATGACATAGTAAATCCTGTAAATGGCATAGTAAATTCTGCAAATGGCATAGTAAATGATACTGTAAATCCTACAAATGAGCCTGTAAATTCTGCAAATGAGCTTGTAAATGATACTGTAAATTCTGCAAATGGCATAGTAAATTCAAATAATGGCATAGTAAATGAAGACACCGTATTCAATTTGATTATAAAACAGGAAGGATTATCAGCCTCTGACATAGCAAAATCAATTGGAAAAAGTTGGCGAACAACAATGCGTTATTTAGACCGGTTGAAAAAAGAAAACAAAATCGAATTTCGGGGCGCGCCGAAAACCGGTGGTTATTATTTGAAATAAATCTGCTTGCCTTTGCAAATCATAAATGTAAAATTAAGAACAGGATATGGCAAAAATAAATGTAAAGAATACCGAAGTTACCGTTATTCAGATAAACAATGAAGATTATATTTCTATATCAGACATGATTACAAAAACAGATATGATCAACGGAGTAATTAGATAATATTACGGTAAGAATATGAGCAAAAAGGAAACAATCAGCGTACAGGGAACAGAGATAACTGTTATCGTGTCAGGGAGCGAGGATTATATTTCCCTGACCGATATGGCGGGCTACAAAGACGAACTGGAAGCGCGCGTCGTAGTTTCCAACTGGATGAGTACACGGTTTACGCTTGAATTTTTGGGTATTTGGGAGCAAATCTACAACCCGAATTTTAACCGTATGGAATTCCATACGGTTAAAAATGCTGACGGGCGTTTGGTTCTCACACCCAAACGCTGGGTGGAACGCACCAAACAGTTTGAGGACGGTTCATTCTCAATCGGGCAGGAGTGCAAATCTCTGTCAGTATGCGCCGAAACCGTCTTGCAGGGGTTCAAACCCCTTTCTGAGTTCTCAGAAACCGTTTTGCAGGGGTTCAAACCTCTTTCTGAGTTCTCAGAAACCGTTTTGCAGGGGTGCAAGCCCCTTTCGGCAGACCCCGAAGCAATGGATACGCGAATAAACACGATTTATATGACAAAAAGGAAGCATCTTCAAATTCGTAACAGTTATGAAACCTCTACGAGGTTTTGGTCTGGGGTGTGGCTGCAATTTTCTATTGATATGCTTTCCCTGACGGGAAAACAGCACAAATTGCCGCCTCTTCTATTGATATGTTTTCCCTACAGGAAAAGCATGGACGAATGTTCAAAACATTTCATGCGTGCTTTGCCCGTTAGGGCATCCATATCAATAGAATCAATACAAAAAGTATCAACCAGTCTCCGCAGGAGATTCATATCAATAGCACACGTTTTTCCTATTGTTTCCTTAACGGGAAAACAGATGATAAGAGCGAAACATTCCGTGCATACCTTGCCCGTCAGGGCATCCATATCAATAGAATCAATACAAAAAATATCAACCAGTATCCACAATAAATTCATCAAATAAAAAATAAATCATGAACATACAAATATCCGAATTTAACCGGCGACTGTTCCTTTTCACCGTTATCATGGCCATTGCCGGGGCTGCTTTTGCACAAAAGCCGATAGCGATTGTTGATTCCGCGTGTACCACCCTCCATGGCCCCGAAAAAGGCTCGCTGGTCATCATTGGAGGCGGAACCGTAACTCCCGAAATATGGGACAGGATGGTCGGCTTGGCCGGCGGTGCGGCAAACGCCCGTTTTGTAGTGGTCACCAACGCATCGGGCGACGAAACGGACGACTACCATTCCGCCGCGATCGATACGCTTGCGCGACGGCTGGGCGCCAAAAAGGTGACCCGCCTGCACCTGAAAAACATCCGCGAGGCCAATGACGAAAAAAATCTCGCGGCGCTCCGGGAGGCTACCGGCATATATTTCACCGGGGGCCGCCAGTGGCGCATCGCCGATGTTTACCTCAACACGCTGGCCCATCAGGAATTTCTCAACCTGCTGGAGCGGGGCGGCGTCATTGCCGGATCGTCGGCGGGAGCGAGCATACAGGGGTCGTTCCTGTGGCGCGGCGACACGAAAGGGGCAAACATCCTTGTCGGCAACCACACGCAGGGGCTTGGTTTCCTCCGTAATTCCGTCATCGACCAGCACCTGCTGGTTCGCAACCGGCAGTTCGACCTTCCGGACTTCCTGAAAGCGGCGCCCCGGTACATCGGCCTCGGCCTCGACGAATCGACTGCCGTTGTGGTGACCGGTGACGAGCTTGAAGTGATCGGCAACTCGTACGTTGCCATTTACAATACCGAGGATCGGCCTTTCTTTTTTCTGCGCAGGGGACAAAAATACGACCTGAAGGAACGGAAGCCGATCCGTGATTCCCAGGCAAATTCCGGCAGGAACGGGATGGAAAATTCCGGTCAGGTCTTTTAGGCGCTATGGGAAAAAGAATGATACTTTTGCCACCGCTGTCAGGGTCAGAGACCGCTGACAGGGTGTTGCGCGCTACCCTGACAGTGGTCGACAGACCCTGTCAGTGGTGGAGTTTTACAAATCCTGACAGGGTTATCCGCCGATTTCACAGGTACGACCAACCCGCAGGTACGACCAACGAACCTCGCAGGTACGGCCAACGAACCCCACAGGTACGACCAACGAACCCCACAGGTACGACCAACGAACTTCACAGGTACGGCCAACGAACCTCGCAGGTACGACCAACGAGTCTCGCAGGTACGACCAACGAATCTCGCAGGTACGGCCAACGAATCTCGCAGGTACAACCAACGAATCTCAAATCAATCAATCAATCAATAAATAAATCAATAAATACATTAAATAAATATTAAAATCATGAGACATTATACCTTATTGTTTGTCGCGGCTTTTATATCGGTCTCCGCTTTAGCGGTCGACCTGACCTATTACCTGCCGCAAAGCGCGAGTTACAGCAAGAATATTCCCACCCCCGAATCCGTACTCGGCTTTCAGGTTGGGGAATGGCATGTGAGCCACGAGCAGGCGCTGAATTATATCAGGGCTGTAGCCGCCGTTTCCGACCGGGTCAAGCTGGTGCATTACGGCTACAGTCATGAGAAGAGGCCGCTCTGTTTCCTGATATTTACTTCGCCGGAAAACCTCAAGAATCTGGGGCATATCAAGGCAGAGCGCCTGAAACTGTGCGATCCTTCGGTGTCGGGTGGCGTAAGTACCGGCAAGCTACCGGTGTTTACGTGGCTCGGGCACAGCATCCACGGCAATGAAGCGTCGGGTATCAACGCCGCGCTTCTGCTTGTCTACCATCTGGCGGCAGCCAATGATGCGGAAACGCTCAAGTGGCTCGACGAGTCGGTTATTTTTGTCGATCCGGCCATCAACCCGGATGGCATCAACCGCTTTGCAGAATGGGTTAACCTGAATAAGAGCGTTGTGCCCAATGACGACACGCAGGAGCGCGAACATTCCGAGCCTTGGCCCGGAGGTCGCGGCAATCATTACTGGTTCGACCTGAACCGCGACTGGCTCAATCTCCAGCAGCCGGAGTCGCAGGCGCGCATCGCCGCGCTTCTCGAATGGCGTCCCAACGTATATACAGACGCCCACGAGCAGGGCACCAACGCCAATTACCATTTCTCGCCGGGCGAGCCTACGCGCGTCCATCCCCTGATCCCCGACAGGGCGCAGGATTTTATCAGGCGGCTGGCAAGCGATTTCTATGCTCCCGCCTTCGACGCCCGTAAAATGCTGTATTTTTCAGGCGAAGTATTTGACGACTATTATCCGGGGCGCGGCCGGGAATATCTCGACTTCCACGGCGGCATCGCCATCCTCTGGGAACAGCCAAGTTCGCGCGGTTATGTGCAGTCGTCGGTAAACGGGAAAGTCACCTTCGAGCTGGGTATCCTCAACCAGTTGACCGCCGGGCTGGCTACCATCCGCGGCAGCCACGCCATGCGGCAGGAACTGCTCGATTACCAGAAATGGTATTTTAAGCAGGCGCTCGACGATGCCGCCAAAGACCCCGTGAAAGCCTACGTTTTCGGTACGCCGTCGGACAGGGCGTCGGCATACCGGCTTGCCGAACTGGTGACAAGGAACGGTATCGACGTGTACGGTCTTGCCAAACCCGTTGAAGCGAACGGAAAGAAGTTCGACCCGGCTACCGCATGGATTGTCCCGCTCAACCGGAAGCAGCACAAGCTGATTCATGCCATTTTCGAGATAAGGGAAACGTACAGGGACAGCGTTTCGTACGACATCACCGGGTGGACGCTCCCGTTTGCCTTCAACCTGGATTATGCCAAGCTGACGGTAGCCGGAGAATCGCTGCTGGGCGAAAAGTTTGCGCTTGACAGCTATCCCCGGGGCCAATTCACGGGCAACAGGGAAGCCTACGCCTACGCCTTCGAGTGGGGCGGCTATTATGCCCCGCGTGCGCTCTACCGCCTGCTGGACGCAGGTATCCTTGCGAAAGTGTCCGCGGGGAAATTCACCGGCGACGGCCATGAGTTTGACCGCGGTACGATTGTGATTCCGCTTGGCGAAACCTACCAGTCCCTGCCGAAAGAGGAGATAGACCGCATCATCGACCGGATTCTCGAAGAGGACGCCATCGACGTTTTTGCGCTGGGCAGCGGCTACACGTCGGGACATCACCTGGGCAGCGCGAACTTCATCACCGTCAAGAAGCCCCGTATCGCCATCCTCGGCACAGGGTCGGCAGGCGAGGTATGGCATCTGTTCGACAGGCGCTACAACATCCCGGTCTCGGTGATCGCCCCGGAATCCATCGGGCGGATCAGCCTTGAGAAATACAGCGTGATCATCGTGCCGGGCGGAACGCTTCCCGCCGGCGCGCAGAACGTACTGAGCGAATGGGTAAACGCCGGCAACACGCTGATAGGGTACGAGAGCGCCCTGAACGCCTTTGTGCAGGCGCGCCTGCTGGATGCGGCCTTTGTATCCGAAACGCGGGAATACGGCGGCGCTTACGAAAACGTCAACGTCGTCCTGCGCGCGCAGGGCATCGCCGGGGTTATCTTCCAAACGAAAATAGACGTCACCCACCCTCTGGCGTGGGGATACAGGAGCGATCTGCTGCCGGTATTCAAGAACAGCGGCATCATCCTGAAAAAGACGGATAACCGCTTGAGTACGCCCGTATGCTATACGGAAAAACCCCTGCTTTCGGGAAATGTGCTGCCAAGTACCGTCAACAGGCTTGCGGGGACGCCGGTTGCTCTGCTGGGAAATGCGGGCGCGGGGCGTGTTATAGGGCTGGCCGTTAACCCGAACTTCAGGGCCATCTGGTACGGTACCGACCGTCTGACGGCAAACGCCGTTTTCTTCGGGAACTGTATCAATCCCGCAACAATGGCTGCCCGTCCTTCCGGAAGCGCGTCCGGCGAGGCTTCCGTTCCTTCGACGGGTGAACAGCAGCGCAGAAGAAATTAAGAACCTGTTTTCAAAATCGAAAAATGAAACTTCACTGGCAGATATTCCTGGCGCTGGCGCTTGGCGCGATTACCGGCATTGCCTTTCCGGGGGTGAACCCGTACACGTCATGGGTCGGCGACCTGTTCATGAATGCCTTGAGCATGTTGATTGTTCCCCTTGTTTTTTTTTCCATCATATCGGGCATCATCGGCATTTCCGGTTCGGGCGGCGGCGTAACGCGACTGGGCGCACGAACCGGGGGGTTTTACATACTCACCATGATGGTGGCCATCCTTACGGGATTGATCCTGGTGAACCTGATCAGGCCGGGGAGCTACATCCATGTGGAAAATGCAGCTATTCCCGCCGGGATCGGGCAAACGTCCGTGAAGGACATTGTCGTCGGTTTTGTCCCGAAAAACATACTGGAAGCGCTGTCGTCCAACCAGACGATCCCGGTCATCGTGATTGCTTTTCTGGTCGGGTTGAACCTTCACAAAATATCACCGGAAAAGAAAAGCCTGCTCACAGGATTTTTCCAGGGCGGGCTGGAGCTGATCCTGCAGATTACGCGGGTGATCATCAAATGTTCGCCCGTCGGTATTTTCGCCATTGTGGTGAAGCAGTTCGCTTCTACGCCCGACTATTGGGTTCTGTTGCAGACCATGCTGTTCTACATGCTGACGGTGCTGGCCGGTCTGGTGATCCACGTTTTCGTATGGCTGCACCTGATGATCCGTTTTTACAGGGTGAATCCCATCAAGCATTTCAGAAACATGTCCGTGCCTTTGCTTACGGCATTTTCCACGGCATCGTCGGGCGCGACCCTGCCGCTGACCCTGCACGCCGTGGAACACAGGGACGGCGTTTCGTCCCGGATCACCAATTTCACGATCCCTCTGGGCGCCACCGTCAACATGGACGGTACGGGACTGCTGGAGTGCGTGGCGGTGATCTTTATCGCCCAGGCGTACGGCATTGAGCTTAGCATCGTCCAGCAAGTCGTCATTGTTGCCG
>JAISDP010000154.1 GCA_031264715.1 Bacteroidales bacterium | reverse complement strand
GCTTTCGATATCGGCTGCAAAGTCGGCGGTAGTGGCCGAGCGGAAGTCGCCGGTTGATTTTGCCGTACCGCGGTCGTCGCAGCGTAATACGGCAATCCCGTGCCGTGTAAGGTAATCTGCGATAACCAGGAACGGCTTGTGTCCCATGATTTCCTCGTTACGATCCTGTGCTCCGCTGCCTGTGATCAGTATTACTGCCGTAAAGTTAGCGCCTGTTGCAGGCATGGTCAGCGTTCCGGTCAGGGTAATTCCTGCGGCCTTATTTTCAAAGCTGACGTCTTCCGAGCGGTACGGGTAGGGCGGCTTGGGTTCCTGCGACCTGACAGGGGGTTTTATTTCTGCCGACGTGCGTTTTAGCGTCATCGGGAAGGACATCCCGCTTTGTTTCAATGTCCCCACAACGGAATCGGTTTTGAACTCGCCTTCGTACGTCAAACCGATACCGGGAACCGCCAGCGACAGTTTGGAACCGTCGAACGCGGCGGTTACCGGTATTTCCCTGGCGCCCTGATCAGGGCTATCCATGGTGGATGTATAGCCTGTGTCGGTCTTATGGACATGGAAGACGACTCTCAGGTTTGTTCCCTGTACGCTCAGAAGCCCGTTCCACTGGCCGGTGATGTCCTGGCTATACGATAACGCGCCGGTAAGGACGATCGCCAGAAACAGGACGATCACCTTTGTTGGTTGATGAATGAATAAGGATTTCATGATAAACAAGAACTTCATAGATAAAAAATGTATTTATTTAGGTGAATATATAGATGCGGGATTGCATTGGTTAAATATCCCTTCCCTTCCATGATTTTTATTTTGTTTTGGGTTCTTCTTTTTTCAGCCGTTCAATAATATCGTCCAGCAGGTTGCGGACAGTTGGATAGCTTAAATTCAGGTATTTGGCCATATCTTTGAGACTCCCGCTGCATTTGACGAATTGCAGGATAAATTGCTGGTCGTCAAGCGAAAGGCGCGCCAATAACGGCAAATCATACAGACCTGCGACTTCGGTCTGGCAGTTTTCGCATTTCAGGCTTTTCACTTTGAGTTGCGATTGACAACTCGGACAAATACAAGGCAACATTTTGAAATATTTTTTGCAAAGATATAAGTTATTTTTAATAAAATTAAGATATAGATAAATTTTATTGAAATTTTATTGAATAAAAATCAATGATTGCTACTTTTGCTTTCCTGTTTATGGGAATTTGTGCCGGATTCGGTATGACTTGCGTGAATATTTGATAGATCGGTGTTTTTTACTACATTTGGCAAACAGTAGCGTAGAGATCATTCAAAATTTTAAGATTCAAAAAGCAGTTAATAATGAAGAACTTGTTTGCAATATTATTTTTTGCATGTGTGATTCCGGCATCTGCACAAAAACGCAATACGAAGCAGAACGCCAATATGCTGTACATGCTTGTGGGAACATATACGACAGGGAGCAGCGCCGGCATTTATGTTTACAAGTTAAATACGGAAACGGGAACGGCAGAATATGTGAGTGCGGTCAAGGCGGTTAATCCATCGTACTTGGCGGTTTCGACCGATGAATGTTATGTGTATTCAGTTGGCGAAAGCAGCGGGAAGGAAGCTGTAGTGTATGCTTTTTCGTTCGATAAACAGGCCGGCAAGCTGAAACTGTTGAATACGCAGCAAACCAATGGTTCGGGACCTTGCTACATCAGTACCGACCGCGCCGGCCATTTTGTGGTAACGGCCAATTACCCGGGCGGAAGCGTGAGCGTGCTGCCGCTGGCAACCAATGGGACATTACAGCCGGTAGCGAAAGTATTCGAATTTGAAGGAACGGGGCCGGATGTCAACCGGCAGGAAAAGCCGCATCTGCATTGTGCCGTTTTTTCACCCGACCAGCGATACCTGTTCGCTGCCGACCTGGGAACCGATCAACTGCACAAGTTCACGACGAGCAGCACAGCGCCTTTCCTGGCAATGGGATATCCCGAGGCGTATAAGCTGGAACCGGGTTCGGGTCCACGTCACCTGACGTTCCACCCCAACGGAAAATTCGCTTACCTGATCAATGAATTATCCGGCAAAGTAATGGTTTCTCACTATGCCAACGGTAACCTCGAGCCGGTACAGTATGTTGCATCCGATACATCGGCTGGCATTGGCGGCAAAGGAAGCGCTGATATTCATGTGTCGCCCGACGGCAAGTTCCTGTATGCCTCCAATCGCGCCAATACCAACAATATCGCAATTTTTCGCATTAATGCTGCCGACGGCAAGCTGGCGGCTGTGGGATTTCAACCGACAGGCGGGCATCCGCGCAACTTCATCATCACACCCAATGGAAAATATCTCCTGGTTGCAAATATGAACAGTAATAATATCCAGGTTTTTGAGATCAACAAGAAAACGGGGCTTTTAATCGAAAACAGTTCAAAGCAGATCACATCGATCGACCAGCCAGTGTGTTTAAAATTTATTGGGATGAACTGACAATTTGCCAGTGTCCGGCGACTTTTCTGGCTTGTGCCATTACGCACCTACTCTTTTTTAGTTTCTTTGGCGGCGGCAAAAATCTGGTTGATCTGTTCGATATCGGCCAGCGACAAATTTTCCTCCTTGGCGAAAGCAGCGGTTAACTTTGGCAACGATGATTCGAAATATGCTTTAATCAGACTCTTTGCTTGCGACTTGGCGTAAGCGTCCTTGTTGATCAACGGATAGAACTGGTAAAAAACACCCACTTCCTCGTGCGCCACGAAACCCTTATGTTCCATTACGCGCAGCACAGTAGCAACCGTGTTGTACGCAGGTTTAGGATTTGAAAATTCTTTGAGAATGTCCTTAATAATCCCCTTTTCAATTTTCCACAAAACCTGCATGATCTCCTCCTCTGCGGAAGTCAATTTTTTCTTTTCTTTTCTTGCTTTTGTCATCACACACAAAATTTTAAACATTTGTTAATCAAGCATAATACTATATGCTTAATCTTACTACATTAACACATGTCAAAGTAAAAAATATTTTTTGTTTTTTCCAAAACATTTTTATCCCTTTCCCGATTTTATAATCACTGTCCGGTAAAATTTATGTGATTGATCTTGATATATGTGAAATATTTTATTAACTGTCCTGCGATCTCATGTTTGCAATCGTAGCTAAATCCAATAACAAATATACGATTCTTCGGCACATCCGGAAAAACAACCACAAAAATATCAAAAAATATTTGGCAGTAACAAAAAAGCGCTTACCTTTGCACCGCAAAAAAGATAAAAAGGGAGCATAGCTCAGCTGGTTCAGAGCATCTGCCTTACAAGCAGAGGGTCGGGGGTTCGAATCCCTCTACTCCCACACTGAAAAATAAAGCCCTGTACAGCAAATACAGGGCTTTTCTAATTTATAGCAAAATTTTTTTTAGGCGTTTCCGTATGTATTGTTTTCCGGAAACAACGCGCTAAACGCGCTTATTGTTTTCTCCAGAAAGAGGGCGAAAAAAGAATCAATATGGAATACAGTTCAAGACGTCCG
>JAISDP010000136.1 GCA_031264715.1 Bacteroidales bacterium | reverse complement strand
CCATTGTTTGATGAGCCGGATATTTACCATATATGATGGAGTCTCACCACCGCATAGGGTGATTAATGCAAACTGATACCGCGTATCTCTCCTTTTTACCCATACAATTCGTTATAGAGCCAAAAAATAAGATGGCAATTATATATAACAGACTTGAAAAGTCGGATTTTCATAATCACAAACGACGTTATAGTAACAACGCGGGCAAGGTCATAGTAATAACGTGGGCAAGGTCATAGTAATGACGTGAACAAGGTCATAGTAATGACGTGAGCAAGGTCATAGTAATAACACGACAGCGTTATGGTTGGTTAAAAGAAACAATATGAGACAGGTATTTTTGATTTTGACTGTTTTCCATATTCCACGGGTGAAGTGATCAATGTGGATGGCGGGTTTCACCTGAGAAGGATTCCGGATTCCCCAAGTGGGGGTCCGGGGTGAGGCTATAAAACCGCCACGGCTTATCTTTCCATTCGCCGGAATAGTCGACGCCAATCCGCGTTCCTGTTGTATACGGGGGCCTGAATCCGTCATCTTCGACCCATATCCGGGGCGAAACGGTAACATCCTCGCCATAGAAGCTCCTGTCGATCTGTAGCCTGCGGGTAAGCCGGCCCGGGCCGTAAAGACCGCAGAGTCCCCGAACCAGTGCGGCTTGCGGCTCGCCTTCGCGCCCGGTGACAAAGTTAAGCATCCAATACATGCCATAGATGAGGTAGACATACACAGCGCCACCCGTATGGAACAAAACTTCGGTGCGCGCAGTACGGCCTTTGTTCGCATGGCAGGCCAGGTCTTCGGCTCCCCGGTATGCTTCGGTTTCGGTAATCCGGTAACGAAGCAGTTTCTCCCTGACCTTGCAAACCAATATCTTACCGAGTAATTCGGGCGCAACAACCAACACATCCCGGATAAAAAAGTCCCCGGTTAACTTTTGGATTTCGGCAGGACTACAAGATTCACAGGATTCACAGGATATTTTTTCACTCTTCATTCTTCAATGGAATATTTTATTTATTCGATTTTGGAGTGTCGGAAAACACGATTCATCACTCTTATTTCTTCGTTTTCCCAATGCTTTCGCTTAGCATCGCATATATTGTTCTCCATTCGGGATGGGCGGCCAGTAGTTCCATGTGTTTGTCCATCACATTGCGGTCGCCCCTGGCGGCGGGGCCGGTCTGCATTTGTTGCGGATTTCCCGAAGCAATGGCTTTACGAGCGGTTTCGAGTATCAGCGGAGACAGCACATCGAAGTTGAACCCGGCTTGTTGCGCTATCTGGGCGGACAGATGATAAAAATGATTGACAAAATTACAGCCGAATACTGCCGCCAAATGCAACTGCATCCGTTCAGCCGATGAAGCGCAGTAGACTTTTTGCGAGATTGTCTCGGCGATCATACGGAGCCGTTGCAGGTTACCGGGCGTATTGGCTTCGATAAGCATTGGTATGCCGGTAAAATCAACCGGACTGGATTTAGAGAAGGTTTGCAACGGATATAAAACCCCGTAGTTGTCCAGCTTACCGGCAAATACATCCATCGGTACGCTGCCGGCCGTGTGTACGACCAGCCGGTCGGCCAGTTCCAGGCTTCCCGTCAGCGGTTCGATGGCATCGTCGCTAACGGAAATGATGTATAATGACGCATCACTGATAATACGGCTGATACTGGTAGCGTACGGCACCTGCAATAAGTTGGCGAGCCCCCTGGCCGATGTTTCCGTGCGGCTATATACCTGGGCTATTTCAAAACCTGTATTTTGCAGGGCCTGGGATAAATGTACGGCGACGTTTCCCGCACCGATAAAAACGATCTTCACATTAATGATTCTTTCTGGGGCACAGAAAACCCTGCTCCGCAAACGGCTGTACAGTAACGAAGCCAACCGGCGCTTTTCCGGACAATTGGAAATGACATGGAAAGCAACTTCGAGATCGCGTCACGGTTCGATGTGGAAAAGGCCCGGAAGGACGTGGAACAGACCGGTGACAATAAGGCGCGTAAACATACTGAATACGAGCATCATCAACGCATCACAGTTGTTTCAGCTTCAAATTTTTCCACGAAACTTTAATGCCGCCGCCGTTGTGTATTTGCAATGCGATGCGTCCCTGTGCCTTGCCTATTTTT
The DNA here is from genome assembly GCA_031264715.1 of Bacteroidales bacterium. GTDB lineage: Bacteria > Bacteroidota > Bacteroidia > Bacteroidales > UBA4181 > JAIRLS01. The sequence continues at coordinate 18,541 of JAISDP010000136.1, read as the reverse complement.
TCATCTTCCAGGTCTACCATCTGGGTTCCGTTGAGGAAGGTGGTTATCCGGTTACCTTTCACTGCAATACGCATGGTGTTCCATTCGCCCATTTTCAGGATGTTTTCCTTTTCGTCGGGAATTTGCACCAGCCAGCCACGGCCATATGATTCGTAAATTCCACCGGTGTCGTGGTTCGGGGGAGCAACTTCTACCTGCCAACCGGCGATCTTGGTGCCTTCCTCGACATACGAGCGGAAGAAAATGCCACTGTTGCCATCGGCATCCTGTTTGAAATCGGCAGTTAATTCAAAATCATCATAATATTCGCGGGTAGCCAGGTAGCCGTAACCTTTATCGGGACCGCTTTCGCAGATCAACAAACCGTCCTCAACAAACCATTTTTCGGTTCCGCATACTTCCCAGCCTTGCAGGTCTTTACCATTGAACAAATCTGCTTCAGCTTTTAGCTTGCGCGGCAGTTCGCGCAGTTTGATGTTGCGATACCAGGCCCGGTCGCCATGATCCTGCAAAGCGAAGACACCTCTGTGCGCCAAACCGTATTCGGAAGCATTTTCCCATTTACCGCTGTTCTTGCGTTGGAACCAATCGTCGGTCCAGGCTTCGAATTCCACTACCTTTCCACCGTTGAGCCAGTGTTCCACATGACCGTTGTCGAATACGATCTTCGAAGTATTCCAGTCGCCGGCCGGTTTGAGTTTGGTCTTGGCGGGATCGGCTACATGCATGGCATAGTCGGCGCAAGCCATCTGCCAGTCTTCGAGCTTTTCGGGAAATCCGATGTTATCAATCAGTTGAAATTCAGGGCCGGTAACATAAGGCACCTCGTATTGCGGGCGTTCCACCACGTGATATAACACACCGCTGTTGCCGCCTTCTGCGATTTTCCAATCGAACGCCAGTTCGAAATTTTCATATTGCTTGTCGGTAACGATGTAACCATTACCGTCACCGCCTTTTCCTAAAGCTGCCAGCGTACCGTCTTCCACAACCCAGGGAGCGGTAAGCCCGGTTCCGTTATAGTCGCGCCAGCCATTGAGCGTTTGGCCGTCGAACAGCAGTTCCCACCCGGCTGCCTTTTCAGCTTCGGTGAGCACATTCTGTTTTGATTGGCAAGCCGATAAAAGAACGGTTGCCGCTAAGACATACATACTTACTTTTTTCATCACTACTTTTAATTTAGACAACCCCTGCAACGGAGGTTTATGATTTTGTTTAAGAAATTTATTTAGTCTTTCGAACGGGTGAAGGTCATCGGCAAAGTTCCAACCGATGGACTTTCGGCCGTACCCTGCACTACTCCTTTTTCTTCCCGGATGGTGAAAGTCACCTTTTCGCTGTCCACATACACACTTCCGGTCAGTTTCCCGTCTTTTAAGGTGAGCGCCTGATCGGAAATTTTACTTTTCGAATCCACAAAAAGAATATCGGCTTTGTATTCGCCCTTATTCTCTTTGATATCCACGATGTAATCCCGGTACCCGTATGGAGCGCCGGCTACCGTTACGTTCCACTTGCCTTCCAGTTTTTCCTTGGAAATCTTATTATTCATGGCAACAGCCAGAAAACTGTACACAAGCGCCAGTCCTAAAAATAAATAGAGCTTCTTCATGGTGATTAAGGTTTAATTATGGTATGACAAAGATAGTATATTTGTAGCATACCATTGTACTGTTTTTGCCTAAAAAATTTTCCTTTTTTGTTTATTTCCCGTCCATCGCGCCTTTTATAGCTTCCGGGTATCCACAGCCGCATTTCATGCCGGGTAGCAGCTGCTTTCCGGGTCAGCTGAAGATTGAAAATCGCGAGATTACGCCATTAATCATTATACCATTTATATATCCGTTCCACGCCTTCTTCAATTTCTATCTTGTGCTGCCATCCTAACGAATGCAGCTTGGTAACGTCCGTTAGTTTTTTCATAGCGCCGTCGGGCTTGTCGGCATTGAACCACAGGTTGCCCGAAAAGCCGATTTTTCCCTTCACGAGACAGGCAATCTCCCTAATTGAAATATCTTTTCCGGTTCCCACATTGATATGGGTGTTGCGGATTTCCCGGCTGCCTGTCCCTGCAACGATGTCCGAAAAACTGACCCGTTGCATGATGTAAACCGTAGCATCGGCCATTTCTTCGCTCCACAGGAATTCGCGGCGCGGATTCCCGGTGCCCCAGATTTCGATCTGTACTTTTCCGTCCGGCAACTGCTTCACTCCATATTTTTCCAACACGTTTAATATCGCATTTTCGGGACTTTTTCCATCAATTCCCTCAATGGGGCATTTATCCAGATCGTGCCTGACTGCTTGCATACTGTTATTTTCCAGGCATTTTCCCAAATGGATTTTGCGGATCATAGCCGGCAACACATGCGACGTTTCCAGGTTGAAGTTATCGTTGGGGCCGTAAAGGTTTGTCGGCATCACCGCAATGAAATCCGTGCCGTATTGCAGGTTATAGCTTTCGCACATCTTGATGCCCGCTATTTTGGCAATGGCGTAAGGTTCGTTGGTATATTCGAGCGGCGCTGTGAGAAGTTCCGTTTCCTTTATCGGCTGGTTGGCCTCCCTGGGGTAGATGCAGGTACTCCCAAGGAATACCAGTTTTTTGACGCCGTACAGGTACGATTGGTGGATGACATTGTTCTGTATCATCAGGTTTTCGTAGATGAAATCGGCGCGATACCTGTTGTTGGCAACAATTCCTCCCACTTTTGCCGCAGCAAGAATCACATACTCCGGCTTTTCGCGTTCGAAGAAGGCCGCTACCGCCTTTTGATCCGTCAAATTGAGTTCGTTCCTGGTACGCAGGATAAAATTCGAGTATCCTTTTTGTTGCAGGTTTTTCAGGATGGCCGATCCAACCAGACCATTGTGTCCTGCAACAAATATTTTTGCATTTAATTCCATCATTCGAAATAGTTCAGGATTCGATAACCGCCATCTTTCAAATAATTTTCCTTTTTCATCAGGTTGAGGTCATTGGTGATCATGTCTTCACACAGATGTTTCAGATCGTACTTGGGTTCCCAGCCTAATTTTTGCCGTGCCTTGGTACTGTCGCCAACCAGCAGTTCAACTTCCGTGGGCCTGAAATAAGCAGGATCGACGCCAACTGCCAATGTTCCGATGCGTTTGCGAAAGCCTTCCAGGTAAGCCGCACCCACCTTTTGTTCGAAAATTGCTTCATCAATACCGGAAACATAGCCCTGTTCGTCAAGGCCTTCGCCTCTAAATTCAACAGCGACGCCTGTTTCGGCAAACGACATGATGATAAAATCCCTGATGGCAGTGGTAACGCCTGTCGAGATCACGTAATCATCGGGCTTGTCCTGCTGGAGAACCAGGTACATCGCCTTGATGTAGTCCTTGGCATGTCCCCAGTCGCGCTTGCTCGACAGGTTACCCAGGAAAACCCTGTCCTGCAACCCTAAAACGATACGCGACACGGCGCGGGTGATCTTCCGGGTGACAAAGGTTTCGCCCCTGAGCGGCGACTCATGGTTGAACAGGATACCGTTACTGGCGTGCATTCCGTATGCTTCCCTGTAATTAACCGTGATCCAGTAGGCATAAAGCTTGGCGACTGCGTACGGACTGCGGGGGTAGAACGGCGTAGTTTCGCGTTGTGGGATTTCCTGCACCAGTCCGTAAAGCTCGGATGTGGATGCCTGGTAAATACGGGTTTTATCGATTAGCCCCAGCAGGCGGATCGCCTCCAGTATCCGTAAAGTACCTATACCGTCTGCATTGGCGGTATATTCCGGCGTATCAAAACTGACCTTGACATGGCTCATGGCGGCAAGGTTGTAAATCTCGTCGGGACGTATATCGCCGATGATGCGCGTCAGGTTCATGCTATCGGTAAGGTCGCCGTAATGCAGCATCATGTTCCTGTTTTCCACGTGGGGGTCCTGGTATAGATGATCAATCCGTTCGGTATTGAAAAGCGACGAACGACGCTTGAGCCCGTGAACCGTATAGCCTTTTTTAATGAGGTACTCGGATAAATAGGCTCCGTCCTGACCTGTGATACCGGTGATGAGTGCAATCTTTGACATGAATGTATGATTATGTGAATATTGTTATTTGCTTAACAGGATACAAAAGTATACATTTTTTCTTTTTTTTGAGAAAAAGAATGAGGCAAGTCGGAATCTGTCACCCGTTCCAACCCTGTCAGGTATGGCGCCGGAAGGATTTTCACAGCACCTCAAAAAAAGAAATAACCCTGATTCCAATAAAACTACTAATTTTGCACATCCGAAAATTTAAATTCAAAAATCAAAAGTACAATGGCATCCGAAGATGTTTTCAAAAAAATTATAGCGCATTGCAAGGAATACGGTTTCATTTTCCCGTCGAGCGAAATATACGACGGGCTGGGCGCGGTATACGATTACGGACAAACCGGTGTGGAACTGAAAAACAACATCAAAAAGTACTGGTGGGATTCGATGGTGCTGCTCCACGACAATGTGACGGGTATCGACTCGGCGATTTTCATGCACCCCACTGTCTGGAAAGCATCGGGGCACGTGGATGCCTTCAACGATCCGCTGATTGATAACAAGGACTCGAAAAAGCGTTACCGCGCCGACGTGCTGATCGAGGATCATATCCAAAAGATCGAGGATAAAATTGCCAGGGAAGTTGAAAAAGCCGCCGGGCGCTTTGGCGAATCGTTCGACGAAGCGATGTTCTGCCGGACAAACACCCGCGTGCTCGAATACCGGCAGCAGGCCGATGCCGTGCGCAGCAGGATGAACGCCGCCCTCAACGGCGACGACCTCGAAGAACTGCGCCGGATCATCGTCGACTGCGAAATTGCGTGCCCCATATCCGGCACCCGTAACTGGACGGAAGTGCGCCAGTTCAATCTGATGTTCGCCACCGAAATGGGTTCAACAGCCGATGGCGCCTTGAAAGTATACCTCCGCCCCGAAACGGCGCAGGGTATTTTCGTGAACTATCTCAATGTGCAGAAAACCGGACGGATGAAGATTCCTTTCGGAATCGCACAAATTGGTAAAGCTTTTCGCAACGAAATCGTAGCGCGACAGTTTATCTTCCGCATGCGCGAGTTCGAACAAATGGAAATGCAGTTTTTTGTACCGCCGGGAACAGAACTCGAATGGTACGAAAAGTGGAAGGAAATGCGCATGAAGTGGCATAAGGCTCTGGGTCTGGGCGATGACAGATACCGTTTCCACAAGCATGCGAAACTGGCGCATTATGCCAATGCCGCATCCGACATAGAGTTCGAATTTCCGTTCGGCTTCAAGGAACTGGAAGGCATTCACTCGCGTACCGATTTCGATTTGAGCCAGCACCAAAAATATTCAGGCAAGAAAATTCAGTATTTTGATCCCGAACGCAACGAAAGCTATGTTCCTTACGTGATTGAAACCTCCATCGGCCTCGATCGCATGTTCCTGAGCATCGTCTCGAGCGCCTACACCGAGGAAACACTGACCAGGGAAGACGGATCAACCGACGAACGCATAGTGATGCGTATTCCGCCTGCCCTGGCGCCGGTAAAACTGGCCGTATTGCCGCTGGTGAGAAAGGACGGGTTGGCCGAAAAAGCCGTTGAAATCAAGAACAGGCTTAAATTTGACTTTAATTGCCAGTATGACGAAAAGGATTCCATCGGGAAGCGTTATCGTCGCCAGGATGCCATTGGTACGCCCTATTGCATCACGGTCGATCACCGGACGATGGAAGACGACACGGTGACTGTCCGTTACCGCGACAGCATGGAGCAGGAACGTGTTCCGGCAGGCGGTCTGTCCGAAATCATTTCCGAAAAAGTAAGTTTAAAAGGCTTATTGGAAAAAATCAGGTAAAATTCCACTTGTCGGGTTTTTCAAAACTTGCTTTTAGCTTTGGCGAAGCGTTCTCGCCGCAGGGTAAGCCTGACAGGTTATTTTGTTAATTACAGTATGTTCCACCAGTCCTCTGATACAATATGCGCTATTTCTACACCTCCCGGGCAGGGTGGTATAGCTGTTGTCCGTGTATCGGGCAGTGAAGCGTTTAACATTTGTAACAGGATTTTCAAGCCGGCGAGAGGCGTTTCTTTGGGAGAGGGCAGGAGAGGGGCTTCTATTTCCTTTGGCCACGTTTGTCGCGGCGATAAAATCATCGACGAAGTACTGATTTTGGTTTTCCATGCGCCACACTCATATACCGGCGAAGACACTGTTGAAATCAGTTGTCACGGTTCGTTGTATATCCAGCAAAAAATACTCGGGCTATTGCTGAATAATGGTTGCCGGGTGGCCATGGCAGGCGAATTTACACAACGTGCTTTCCTTAACGGTAAACTCGATTTGTCGCAGGCAGAGGCTGTGGGCGATCTTATCGCCGCATCGTCTGCTGCGTCGCACCGCGTTGCCATGCAGCAGATGCGCGGAGGATTCAGCAGGGAATTAGCCGTATTGCGTGACCGGTTATTGGATTTTACCTCACTGGTAGAGCTTGAGTTGGATTTTGTCGACGAAGATGTAGAGTTTGCCGATCGTCGGCAACTAAAAGAACTTGCGTCGCAGGTTGCTGCTGTAATCCGGCGGCTGGTCGATTCGTTCAGCACGGGTAACGCCATCAGGAACGGGATACCCGTGGCTATCGCAGGCGAAACCAATGCCGGCAAATCGACGTTGCTTAACCGCTTGCTGCGTGACGAAAAAGCTATTGTTTCCGACATACACGGTACTACCCGCGACGCGATTGAGGATACCATCACTGTCGACGGTCTGCTGTTCCGCTTTATCGACACGGCCGGCATCCGCGAAACACGCGACACTATCGAACAGCTTGGTATTGAACGCACTTTTCAAAAGATAGAACAGGCAGCCATTGTGCTTTGGGTGATCGACCTGACAAATGATATACGGGGAATGGATCGGATTGCCGCACAAATCATCGGCCGCAAGCAAGGTAAGAAACTCATACTGGTACTCAACAAAGCCGATAAGCTGACCGGAGATGAACGTGAACAGAAAACCGCATATTACAACAGGTTTAACGAGGATTGTATTGTTATCTCGGCCAAATCGAATACTGATATTACGGCGCTCGAACGCAAATTGGTAAAAGCGGCCAACATTCCGCAAACGGGCGAAAATGACGTGATTGTAACCAATCTGCGCCACTATGAAGCGCTCGCCAAGGCATTGTCGGCTATTGAGCGGGTGATGGAAGGTTTGGATGCCGGTATTTCCGGGGATTTTCTTTCGCAGGACATTAGGGAGTGCCTGTCATTTTTAAACGAGATCACAGGAAAACAGATCGGTACGGAAGAAGTACTGGACCGTATATTCAGCCGGTTTTGTGTCGGAAAGTGAAGCCCTTTACAATATATTACAAGAAATGCCGATGTTTGTTATTTTATTTTTTGTTTTCCGTTTTTTGTTGCTGGTTTGTTACTTGGCAATATTTGAGTAACAAATTTTATTACTTGGTCAAAACCAGTCCATATTCGATAAAAATGTACTAACTTTGTGTTTTCGTTTAAAAAATTAAATCAGTTCAATCCGTCAAATCAAGCATTATGATAGTCAGCAGTCCCACGGAATTACGGAACAATTTCAAAAAAGAACGCATGGAAGACCCGTATTTTGACAATCCGGAAAACATTAAAGCTATCAAAAGATCACTGGAACAGGCAAAAGCAGGCAAAGTCAAGAAATTGACTTCGATTGATGATCTGTTGAGTAAATCTTCTTTTTAGAGTGTTATAACATGATCGAAATCTATTATACTGAAGAGTTTTTCGATGATGTGAAATACCTGCAAAAGACTGGTAATGAGGTAATAATTGCAAAACTTGAAAGGTTTCGCCAAGAGATAGCCATCGACCCGTATACAGGAACAGGACACCCCAAAGCTATGAAATACGGCTTTTCGGGTTGTTGGTCGCGCGAATTGTCGAAAAAGGACAGGTTGGTATATAGGGTCGAAGAACAGGAGCAGGACGGGGAAAAGAAGATAATCGTTACCATATTGAAAGGACGGGGACATTATGGCGACAAATAGCCCTATGTCGGCATCCGGATATCCACTTTATTTGCGGTCAAATTTTTTGACCGCAAATTTACAAGTGAAATTACTTTGGGGAAAACAAAAGAGGGCTAAATAAATTAGCCCCTTATGCCGCGTATTTGTGCCTTCACCCCCCCGCCGGGCTGGTGGAGAAAAGTAGGAGATTGCTCTCCCTTAAACTTATCCCCGTGAACGTCCGGGAATCGAACCCGATAAACATACCGTAATGCCCTAAAACTAATCCCCACATTGCAAATGTGGGGAAATATTTTGAATACTACATATTTTTTCGACACAAAATGTATATGTTATTACTAATACGCCACAAAAATAGCGTATACCATTTTGCATGTGCAAATATTGTTAAAAAAATGTGTATTTTTGTAGTCTAAAACATAGTGCCGGGGCTAACAGGCATAGTTCCCAACATTTAAAAAGGGAAAGGAGCCTGTTACTCGAAAGAGGCAACAGGTTCCGTCTTTTTGTTATAGCCGGGAATGACGCCTTTATTAAGGATTCGTTAGAGGTTGTTATCGGGACTATGGATAAGTTAATAAAATAGGATTCTTGTATTTTTTGTTACCCGCTTAATTTTTTATGATGTGTTTTTATTGTAAATATCAGTAAGTTATAAGCAAGACGTCACATTTCGTCACGGCGGCGAAAGTGAAGCCCGATTTTGATACTGAAAACAACAGCTAAAAAACAACCCGGAAAAAGCAAAAGACATCTTAATTTACAATATATTACGAGAAATACCGATGTTTGTTAATGTTTGTCATTTTTTATTAATTGAGGGTAGTATCAGTATGTAATATGTAATATGTGCAATTTGTTTCTAATGATTGTTTAATGTAGTATGTTAATAAAGCCTGAAGATTATGCAAATTGAGAAATATCGCTGTAGAAGGTCGGAATTCGTTGAATTATATGGGAAACTATGGATTCCGGATGGTTCTATGGATGCACTTATTATTATGGTACATGGCATCGGCGAACATAGTGACTGTTACGACAAATGGGCTGAAAGGTTTGCTTTACAATCGGTGGGATTTCTTGCATTTGATCTGCGTGGACATGGGCATTCCCCAGGTATACGCGGGCATGCATCCATCAATGTTATCAAAGATGACCTCCGGGCGATCATCAAAAGCATGCACAAAAAATTCCCGGGTATTCCTATCGTATTATTCGGGCATAGTATGGGCGGACATATCGTGTTAAGTTATGCTATCGACAAAAATGTCAAGGTACAGGGGATTATTGCCTCATCGCCATGGTTAAAATTAGTGGACCCTCCATCGCCGTTATTGATCAGGATAGCCGAATGGGCGTCGCATATTGTGCCTTGGCTAACAGTATGCACAGGCATTAAGTCCGGTCAATTATCACGGAATGGAGTCGGAACGAAAAGTACCGAAACAGATCCTTTGTTACACAAGAAAATATCCATAAAGTTTTTTACTGACTTGTGGATGAATAGCGAGACAATCCTCCGCAACAAACACCGGTTTAATATACCGCTTTTGTTGATGCACGGCACTGCCGACCCGCTGACTTCGTACCAGGCGAGCAAATCGTTTGTGCAAAATGCCGGCGAATACACTACTTTTAAGCAATGGCGAAGCATGCGCCACGATCTACTCAACGATACCGGTAACGAGGTCGTTTTCCAATACGTGATGAAATGGTTGTCAAAAAAGATAATAGGAAATGGAGTTGTTCAGAACAATCGTAAAATGTATCGCGTCGCCTGACAAAATCGGTTACGGCACGCCACTCCTGATACTGGGTTCGTGCTTTGCCGAAAACTTGGGACTCCGGTTGCAACAACTCAAGTTCGATGTCGTACTCAACCCGTTCGGGATTGTATATCATCCGGCGCCGGCAGCGCATAACTTAGAGCGGATCATTGCCGGAAACCCTTATACAACGGATGAATTACAGCATCATAACGAACTGTGGTGCAGTTTCGACCATCATGGGCGGTTTTCACATCCGGATGTTTCGGAATGTCTCCGGCAAATCAATGCCGAATTGAGCCGGGCACACGATGCATTAGCCCGTTCGGAATGGCTATTTGTCACTTTTGGCACTGCTTGGGCATATCGCCTGAAAAGCAGTAGCCGCATTGTGGCTAATTGCCATAAATTCCCGGCTTCCGATTTCAAGCGGATTCGGTTTGATGTAGATGAGATATGCGCTATTTGGGAGGAAACCATTGACAGTTTACGCCAACTCAATCCCGCGGTAAAAATTGTTTTTACGGTAAGCCCGATACGGCACTTGCGTGACGGCGCCCACGAGAACCAGTTAAGCAAATCGACGCTACTGTTGGCCGTTGACCGGCTGAATCACGAACTGGCAGATACCGGTTATTTTCCTGCTTATGAGATCGTTCTGGATGAATTGCGTGATTATCGTTTCTATAACGAAGACATGACACACCCGAACGACACAGCTATTAACTATATCTGGCAGCGCTTCTGCGAAAATTATGTGACGAAAGACACGCTCCAAACCATGAAAGCGGTGGAAGATATCATAAAAGCAGTGGCACACCGGCCCATACATCATACTTCCGGATGCCGGAAATTTGCTGACGCCTGTCTTGAAAAAATCTCGAAACTAAAACAGCAATATCCCCGGTTCGATTTTACAGAAGAAACGGAACTGTTCATAAGTATGCAACAAAATAGCCGTGCGGAATAACATATTTTTCGTAACTTGCCATCCCGGAAGAGTCGATTATTTATTCGACATCCCCGTAGTTTTCAAAATCTTATCCTCTTATCATGACCCATTTCACGCACCTGCATGTTCATACTCAATATTCCACCCTCGATGGCGCTTCGCAAATACCCGCATTGGTCGACAAAGCCATAGCCGACGGTATGACTGCGATGGCTATTACCGATCACGGCAACATGTTCGGCGTCAAGGAATTTTTTAACTACGCCACATCCATTATCAGCAGGACAACCAAAAAGATTGACCAACTCAAAAAAGAAGAGCAAACCGATCAGGTACGTGCGGAGATTGCCAAGTTGACTGCGCTTGTCGAGGAACAGGAAAAGAACCCGTTCAGGCCTATTGTCGGATGCGAGGTATATGTGTCGCCCACCAGCCGTTTCGATAAGAAAGGCCGGGAGGATCGTAGCGGCAACCACCTTATATTGTTGGCAAAAAACAAGACCGGCTATCACAACCTGGTGAAATTAGTATCACTTGGTTTCATCGAAGGTTTTTACTACAAGCCGCGTATCGATAAGGAAATCCTCGAAAAATACCGCGAAGGGCTGATTGTTTCGTCGGCATGTCTTGCGGGCGAGGTGCCGCGATATATCATGGACGGCAACATGGCCGCAGCCGAAGCATCCATCCTTTGGTTCAAGGAACGTTTCGGCGACGACTTTTACCTTGAACTTCAGCGTCACAAGACCGATAAGCCCGGCGCCGCTACCGATGTATACCTGCGGCAGGAAGAGGTCAATCCCGTTTTGGTGGAACTGGGCCAAAAACTTGGGGTAAAATGCATCGTCACCAACGATGTGCATTTTGTGAACGAGAACGAAGCCGAGGCGCACGATCGCCTGTTGTGCATCAGCACGGCGACCGATGTGAACGAAGTCAACCGCATGCGTTACACCAAGCAGGAATGGTTCAAGACGCGCGCCGAGATGGAATCGATCTTCCCGGATCATCTTGAAGCGCTCGAAAATACCAACGAAATTGCTGAAAAGATTGCGTTCTACGACATCAACTCGGCGCCGATCATGCCCGATTTTCCACTGCCGGAAGGATTCGAAAACGCTGATGCGTATTTGCGCCACCTCACCTACAAAGGCGCGGAAAAACGCTATAAGGACCAGCTCGATGAGAAAGTGCGGGAACGTATCGACTTTGAGTTGGATACCATCAAAAACATGGGTTATCCGGGATACTTCCTCATTGTGCAGGACTTCATTGCTGCGGCGCGCGAAATGGGTGTTTCCGTGGGGCCGGGACGCGGATCGGCTGCGGGGTCGGCTGTGGCCTACTGCCTGCGCATTACCGATATCGACCCGATCAAGTACGACCTCCTGTTCGAACGCTTCCTCAACCCAGACCGTATTTCGATGCCCGATATCGACATTGACTTCGATGACGATGGCCGGGGACAGGTGCTCCAGTGGGTGACTGAGAAATACGGCAAGGAACGGGTGGCGCATATTGTCACATTCGGCACCATGGCTGCCAAGTCGGCTATCAAGGATGTGGCGCGCGTGCAAAACCTGCCGCTATCCGAAGCCGACCGGCTGAGCAAGCTGATCGACGAGATACCGCGCGACAAGAAGGTGAACATCAAGAACGCCATCGAGTACGTTCCTGCCATGAAGGAGGCGCTCCATTCGCCCGATCCGCTGATTGCCGACACCATCAAATACGCGCAGATGCTGGAAGGTACCGTGCGTCAAACCGGCGTGCATGCCTGCGGGGTGGTCATCGGACGCGACGACCTCACCAATTTCGTGCCCATCAGCACCGCATTCGACAAGGAAACCAACAGCGACATCCTCGTCACTCAATACGAAGGCTCGCTGATTGAGGATGTAGGGATGATGAAGATGGACTTCCTGGGGCTGAAAACCCTTTCGATCATCAAGGAGGCTCTGGCAAACATCAAGCTGCGGCGCGGCATCGACCTGGACATCGACGCCATCCCGCTCGACGACGAGTCGACATACGAGCTTTACAGCAAGGGCGAAACCACCGGTACGTTCCAGTTCGAATCGGATGGTATGAAAAAATATCTCCGGGAGCTGCGCCCCACCAAGTTTGAGGACCTCATCGCGATGAACGCCCTTTACCGTCCCGGCCCGATGGATTATATCCCCGACTTTATTGCGCGCAAGCATGGCCGCAAACCGATTGAATATGACATCCCGGTCATGGAGGAACGCTTGAAGGACACCTACGGGATTACTGTATACCAGGAACAGGTGATGCTTTTGAGCCGCGACCTGGCCGGCTTTACGCGCGGACAGAGCGACGAACTCCGCAAGGCAATGGGGAAAAAGCTCATCGACAAGATGAACGCCCTGAAAGAACAGTTTGTGGCGGGTTGCCATCAAAACGGCCACGACGAAAAAGTGGTGAGCAAGATATGGGACGATTGGGTGAGTTTCGCATCGTATGCCTTCAACAAGTCGCATGCTACATGCTACTCGTGGGTGGCCTACCAAACAGCGTACCTCAAGGCGAATTACCCGCCGGAATACATGGCTGCCGTGCTGAGCCGCAACATCTCGAACATCACTGAAATCACCAAGTTCATGGACGAGTGCCGCCGGATGAGCATCGAGGTGCTTGGCCCGGATGTGAACGAAAGTAACCTGGCCTTTACGGTAAACAAACAGGGCAATATCCGCTTCGGATTGGGCGCTGTGAAAGGCGTTGGCGCCAATGCCGTAGCCAGCATTGTAGACGAACGCACCAAAGGCGGTCCCTTTACGGATATTTTTGATTTCGTGGAACGCGTCAATTTGCAATCCTGCAATAAGAAAAACGTGGAAGCGTTGGCACAGGCCGGGGCATTCGACAATTTCCCGGGCGTGAAGCGCGAGCAGTTCTTTGCCGAGACCAGTCCGGGCGAAACTTTCTCCGAAGTGCTGATTCGGTTTGGCAACAAAATGCAATCCGACAAGCAAATGAGTCAGAACTCGCTCTTTGGCGGAAGCAATGCCATAGCGATTACCCGCCCCGAAATACCGCGCACGGACGACTGGAGCATTCTCGAAAAGCTGAACCGCGAAAAAGACCTGATTGGGATGTATCTTTCGGCGCATCCGCTCGACCCGTTCCGGTTGGAAATGACGCACTTTGCCCATACGCAGTTGGCCGAGCTGCAAGGTCCCATGCCCGAAGGTAAGGAATTTTCAATTGCGGGATTGGTGACAGCGGCGCGCAACGCCATCAGCAAAAACGGAAAACCCTGGGGATCGCTTACACTCGAGGATTTCAGCGGTTCGTTCGAATTTCGCTTTTTCGGCAAGGATTACGAGATGTTTCAAAGCTATATCCGCGAAGGGATGCCGTTGTTCGTCAAGGGGAACATTCAACGCAATTACCGCGAGGAGCTGGAACCTAAAATAAAGACCATTACCTATTTGAGCAATGTCCGCCAAGAGATGCTGAAAGGCATCTCGATCATGCTGCCGCTCGACTGCATTACCGATGACTGGGTGAACGAACTGAATATTTGCGCCGAAGCCAATAAAGGAAACACTACGCTGCGTTTTAAGATCATCGATCCCGAGTCGAATCAGGTGGTGGAGATGTTTTCGCGAAAGCAAAGGGTTAATCTAAGTAACGAGTTTATAGATTTCCTGAAAAGTCTGGATGTGGATTTCAAGTTGAATTAGAACAGCAAAAACGAGGGGCAAAATCTCTTCTGCCCCTCGCTGAACATATAAACAACAAAACAAATAGTATTTACTTCTTGATGATTTTACGAGTGATTGATTTTCCTTGCGATTCGATTTTAATCAGGTACATCCCGGCAGGCTTGCCGCCCAGGTCGAGTTCCAGTTCGTCCGACGATCCTTTTGCCGATGCAACTACCTGTCCCACAGCATCCACCATTTTTACGGTATAAGCGCCTTCGAACCCGGTTATACGTACCACATCCATTACAGGATTAGGATAAATGGTACACTTGAGTTCGGGCTTGGCTATTACCTTTTCGGATGACATGTCGCCATAAGCAACGGTCGCTGTGGCATCCTTTGCATCTTTGTCGCCGATGCTGAAGGTTAACCCGTACAATGTGGTACACGACAAACAGATCAATATGAAAACATACCGCTTCACTCTAAATTGCTTTTTTATTAACTATTATATTATACGTGCAAGAATTAAAAAGGTTTCAAAAAAAAGTGTTATTAATGTTTGAACGTTTATAACATTTTAACATTATGGACGTTTCAATGTTATGAATGTTACAAATGTTTTTTTAAAAAATAATATGTTATCCGCACATTATGTTATTCAATAATATTTTGTATCTTTGGGCGGAACAAATTTTCTATGAATTCACGTTTATTATATAAGATATTTAGGTTCTATGTCGATGGTTTTCGCAGTATGACTGTTGGAAAAACGCTTTGGATGATCATTGGCATTAAACTGTTCATTATGTTTGCCGTCTTAAAACTGTTTTTCTTTCCTAATTTCCTGAAATCAAATTTCGACAATGATTCGGAGCGTTCCGAATATGTGATCGAGCAACTCACCAAATAAGTCCGGTTATGATTGAAAATATTGATTTATCGTTAGTTGACTGGTCGCGGGCACAATTTGCCTTGACGGCCGCTTATCATTGGATTTTTGTGCCGCTTACGCTTGGCCTGTCGTTCATGCTGGCTTTCATGGAAACCATTTACGTGAAAACCGGCAATCCCGAATGGAAACGTATCACTAAGTTCTGGATGATCCTCTTTGGAATCAACTTTGCCATTGGCGTGGCAACGGGGATCATCCTCGAATTCGAGTTCGGTACCAATTGGTCGAACTACTCGTGGTTTGTGGGCGATATTTTTGGTGCGCCACTGGCCATCGAGGGCATTTTCGCTTTCTTTATGGAATCCACCTTCATCGCGATCATGTTTTTCGGCTGGAACAAAATCAGCAGGAAAACCCACCTGATATCCACGTGGCTGGTGGCATTCGGCGCAAACCTTTCGGCATTGTGGATACTGGTAGCCAATGCATGGATGCAATACCCTGCCGGGATGCATTTCAATCCCGATACGGCGCGCAACGAGATGATCAACTTTTGGGATGTATTGTTTTCGCCCATGGCCATCCATAAGTTCCTGCACACCATCACATCGGGATTTGTTTTAGCTGCCGTCTTTGTAATCGGGGTCAGCGCGTGGTTTCTCCTCAAAAAGCGAGAACAGGCTTTTTCCCGTCGCAGCATGGCCGTGGCTGCTGTATTCGGACTGTTGACTTCCATATTCCTGGTGGTTACGGGCGATTTTTCGTCGCGTACCATTGCCAAGTATCAACCCATGAAGTTTGCCGCTACCGAAGCCCTTCATACCGGAACATCCGGCGCAGGGTGGACCGTTTTCGGCATTCCGTCGCAAACCGAAGAAACTTCGATGAAGATCGAAATACCCGGTTTGCTTTCATTCATGACTTATTACGACTGCGATGCTTATGTGGTTGGTATCAACGACTTATTGGAAGGAAATGCGGCACGGGGCATGATGTCGGCGGCAGAAAAGATCGAACGGGGCAAAGAAGCGCGTCAGGTATTGAAAGACTATAAAGCTGCGAAGAAAAATAACGACGAGGCCGTAGAAAAGAGACTCCGTGCAAAATTCGACGATCCGGTTTTCCAGGAAGAATACTTTAAATACTTCGGTTATGGGTTCCTCAATAATCCGCAAAGCTTGGTGCCGAATGTTCCGCTTACATTCTGGTCGTTCCGTGTGATGGTTGGGCTGGGATTCTACTTTGTTGTATTGTTTGCCGTTGTTCTTTGGCTGGTACTCAAGGACAGGCTTGGCAAGCGACGTTGGCTGTTGTGGCTGATGCTACTGTCAATCCCTCTGCCCTATCTTGCAGGGCAAGCTGGTTGGATTGTCGCCGAAGTGGGGCGCCAGCCGTGGGCTATACAGGATTACCTTCCCACAGCCGCTGCCGTATCGCAAATTGATGCCGGCGCCGTGCAGATCACCTTTTGGCTGTTTGCTGCGATATTCACCACTCTGTTGATTGCCGAAATATCCATCATGGTGCGGCAGATCAAGCAAGGACCGAAAGAAGTTTAAGATTGAAAGTTCATATCATGTCGCAAAGCAGCAAATATTTAAAATCCGTATTGGTCCGTTCAATCCGCGTCATTTGTATTCTATCAATCAAATATTGACAATCAAAAATCAAAAATAATGTTCGAATCTTTATCACAATTGGCATTACAGCAATACTGGTGGGTCATCGTATCGTTGCTCGGAAGTATCCTGGTATTTTTGATGTTCGTGCAAGGCGGACAAACTTTGATATACGCTGTCGGCAAAACCGAAGAAGAGCGTTCCCTGATCGTAAATTCGCTGGGGCGTAAATGGGAGTTCACCTTTACCACATTGGTCACCTTTGGAGGCGCGTTTTTTGCCTCGTTCCCGTTGTTCTATTCCACCAGCTTCGGCGGAGCCTACTGGGTATGGATGCTGATCCTGATTTGCTTTGTGCTCCAAGCTGTTTCATACGAATTCCGGTCGAGGCCGAACAATTTCCTGGGACAAAGGATCTACGAGTATTTCCTGCTATTCAATGGGATAGTGGGTACGGTATTAGTGGGCACAGCTGTGGGGACTTTCTTCAATGGCGCTGTATTCTCGGTCAGCGATATGAACCTCTCCCGTTGGGAAACGCCTTATCATGGACTGGAGGCCGCTCTTAACCCGCACAATCTTTTGCTTGGGATCTCTGTTTTTCTTCTTGCCCGGGTTTTGGCATTACTCTATTTTCTCAATAATATTGACAACGAGCAAATAGCTACCCGCTCCAAAATCCGTTTACTCCGCAACGCTGTGGCATTCGTGGTGTGTTTTGTCACCTTCCTGGTATGGCTGTTGATCAAAGACGGTTTCAACTACGACCCCGTTACCGTCACCAAGACAGTGAACTTGGAGCCTTACAAGTACCTGCATAACCTGTTGGCGATGCCTGTTGTACTTGTAATGTTGCTTGCAGGTATTGTACTCGTGTTGTTCGGTATTATCCGGTCATTGATAGGTAGCCGTTTCACCCGTGGGATATGGTATGCGGGTTTTGGCACTGTCCTGGCGGTATTGTCGTTATTCCTGGTTGCCGGGTTTCATCATACCTGTTATTACCCTTCCATATATAATATACAGGATTCGTTAACCATTGAAAACAGTTCCTCGAGTCATTATACGCTCACCGCAATGAGCTATGTGTCGTTGTTTGTACCTTTTGTAATTGCATACATTGCATGGGCATGGCGCGCAATGAATAAAAAACAGATCACAACGGAAGAATTAAACGAGGAATCACACAAATATTGAATATGAATTTTAAACACTAAGGATTTTGGTGTGACACAGAAAATTGTTGACGTACTCAAAACCGGCAAAATATTAGTGTCGGACGGAGCTTGGGGTACCATTCTCTATCAAAAGGGATTGAAGTTCGGCGAATGTCCGGACGAATGGTCGATCACTCATTACGATGTTGTGAAAGGCATTGCAAAAAGTTACATTGATGCGGGTGCCGACATGGTGAAAACCAACAGTTTCGGAGCCAACCGGTTCAGATTGCAACATTTCGGATTGCAGGACAAGACGGCTGAGATTAACGAAGCGGCAGCACGGGCTTCACGCGAAGCGGCAGGCGATCGATACGTGATCGCTTCCATTGGTCCAACCGGCAAGATGCTGCTCATGGGCGACGTTACCGGGGAAGAGTTTTACGATTGCTTCCGTGA
>JAISDP010000047.1 GCA_031264715.1 Bacteroidales bacterium | reverse complement strand
ACAGCCAGCCAACCGACAAAGACCTGGTACTTTCCTTGACAGAGCATGAAGATGAAAATGCCTTCTGCGAACTGTATATCAGGTATCACAGGCGGCTGTCGCTGTTTTGCACATCCCTGGTTAAAATTCCCGAAACAGCCGAAGATATTGTTCAGGACGTTTTTACAGCCGTCTGGTCCCGGAGGCAGACCCTCGATCCCAACCTGTCTTTTTCATCATACCTCTATACCGTCGCCCGCAATAAAACCCTGAACTTTCTGCGCGAGGCCGGCAAGTCGGAAAAAGTAAAAAAGCAGATACTGGATTCGTCCGTTTCGATCGCAGAGGTGACCGATACAGACCTTACAGACCGCGAATACGCACAGTTGCTCGAAAAAGCAGTTTCCGGACTTTCCCCCCTGCGGCAAAAAATCTTCAGGCTGAGCCGTGAGGAAAATTTATCCCATAAGGAAATCGCACAGCAACTGAATATCTCCTTATATACCGTTCAGGAAAACATTTCGGCTGCATTGAAACACATCAAAAAATTTTTAACCCGGTATATCGACCTGAATTTGTGCCTTCTGGTAATCGTCAATCACCTGCTGGAGATCTTTAAGGATTAAAAAAGATGTTTTTTCGACCCCACATCCCGCCGCTTTTGGTGTATTATAAGTATGAAGGAGATCAGAAATCACATCCACTGCCTTTTGGACAAATACCTCTCCGGGAATTATACGCCGGAGGAACTGGATCAACTGTTCGCCCTGCTGGAAACATCCGGCGGGGAGCTTGACCGGTACCTGGAGTCTGTCTGGGAAGGCATACTTGAAACCGAACCGGAAAAACGGGATGCCGCGGAAATAGAAAGATACAAAAAAGAAGCGGGACAAATCATCCTGCAGCAAAAACAGCGCCGCCGCCGGAAATCAAGAATCAGATATTTCATGCGGGCCGCCGCCGCTATCCTGCTGCTGATCTCCATAAGCGCTGTTTTATACCGTCTGCGTCCCGCCGCTCCCGCCGTTTCGAACCGTCCTGTCCTGATTTCAACAGGGGCTCCCTGCGGCGACAGGCATCAATTTTATCTGGAAGACAGTTCCCTGGTTTTCCTCAACTCGGGAAGCCGTCTTTATTATCCGGAATCGTTCGGCGCAGACAAAAGGGAGGCGTTGCTAAGCGGCGAAGCCTTTTTTGAGGTTACGCCCGGTAAAAACCGTGCATTTATCGTCAAAACTGCTGATATGACCGTCACGGTTTTAGGAACATCCTTTAATGTGAAGGATTACGAATCGGACGACCACATGTCGGTTACCGTAGTCGACGGCGAAGTATCGGTCGCCATGAACGACGCCAATATTACCCTGTTGCCCGATGAACGGCTGTTTGTTCATAAAAGGACAGGCGAGTTTACAAAAACGATCGTTCAGGCAGACAGGTATGCGCGGTGGAGAAAAGGAACCTTATGCTTCAGCCAAACGCCGCTCCAGGAGGTGATTGCGACCCTGGAACGCTGGTATGATGTTGAAATACGGGTAGACGGCACATATCCGGTATTCATCACGGGCGAACATGATAACAGGAGTCTGGCGTCTGTTCTGGAATCCGTCTGTTTTACTTCCGGATTGAAATATTCAAAAAAAGAAAATCATTATATATTGTATCATCCTTAAACATGAACCGCTTATGGAAAGTTTTGTCATCAGGCTTTTAAAATCGCTTTGGCGTTCTTATCATATCAATAAAATAATTAACCTATAATCAACACACGATGAAATTGTCATTTATCCGTTCAACTGTCCGGAGGCTCTGTTCTTTTACGGTATTGTTCCTGATTCCTTTTATATCCAAAGCCGGCCCGGACCATCTTACATCCGTTCAGGAAATAAGAATTACGCTCCGCAGTGTCGACCAGCCTGTTTCAGCAGTTTTTGAAAAACTGAGCGATCAGTCGGGTTTGTCATTTTTTTATCATGAAGAAATCCTGGCCGGGGTGAACCGCGTCACCATAAACGCCAGGGAAGAATCTCTGGATAAGGTGCTTCATGAAATTACCAGGCAGACAAAGTTAACCTTCAAGCGAATAGACAACACCATCGCAGTGAGCCGCATCGCCGAAGCGCAACCCGAACCGCCGGCGCAGGGGATCACGGTCAGCGGAACGGTGACGGACGCCGTTACCAAGGAACCGCTGGTTGGCGCGACTGTCTGGATCAAGGAAACAACAGTAGGCTCTACGGCCGACATCGACGGTAAATACTCGATTAAAGTAACCGGCGAGAACGCAGTACTTGCCGTTTCCTTTGTAGGTTATACTACCCGGGAAGTCCTGGTAAGCGGTCGCTCCGTCATCAATTTCGAATTGCAGCCGTCGGCATCGGCAATAGAAGAAGTGGTGGTCGTTGGCTATGGCACTCAGAAGAAAGAGAGTGTTGTCGGCGCCATTACTTCGGTGAAACCGGGTCAGTTGAAACTGCCGGCGGGCAATATATCCAGCGTGCTTGCAGGACAGTTGGGCGGCGTCATCTCCATCCAGCGTACAGGCGAACCGGGATCGGGCGCGCAATTCTGGATACGGGGCATCAGTACCACCAACAGCTTTTCGAACAAGCCCCTGGTATTGGTGGATGGTATCGAACGGGAGATTGACCTGGTGGACGTTGAGGATATAGAAACGTTCTCCGTATTGAAGGACGCTACTGCAACCGCCATATACGGGGTACGCGGGGCTAACGGGGTGCTGCTGATCACTACCAGGTCGGGCGATCAGGGACCGGCCAAAGTAACCGTACGCGCCGAAACCGGCGTCGTATCCCCGACAAGGCTTCCTAAAATGGCCGATGCCGTTCAGTACACCGACTTATATAACGAAGCGTACAGTTATACTTCGGATGGCGGAAAACCCCTTTTCAGTCAGGAGGTAATTGACCGGATACGTTCGGGGGCCGATCCCGACCTTTATCCCAATGTAGACTGGCCCGGGAAAATGTTCAAACCCTATACCTTCAACCAGCGCGTGAATACCAACATCAGCGGTGGGGGAACCATTGCGCGGTATTTCGTCTCGGGCACATACTACCACGAAGGAAGTATTTACCGGGAAGACGAAACCAAGCACTATAATACCGCCATCAGCTACAACAAGTTTAATTTTCGCTCGAATGTAGATGTCAACCTGACCCCGTCTACCATTGTTCAGGTGAATCTGTCCAATATTTATGAAACGCGCATATCGCCCAATGCGGATAAAAACACGATCTGGAACAGGTCGCTGATCTATGCGCCGGGGCTGATTCCCGCAGTCTATTCGGATGGCAGTCCTGCCGCTTATCCGGGAGGAGGAAACAATCCATATAACCTGTTAACGCAAAGCGGATTTAAAAATGAATACTGGAATAACGCGCAGGCTCTTTTAGGGTTGAATCAGGATTTTGGATGGATTGTCAAAGGTTTAACAGCCAATGTTAAGTTTTCGTGGGATGCCGTAACCAACCAGACGGTACACTATTCGCGGACGCCGAACACATTTTACGCTACCGGACGCGACGCCGACGGCAATTTGATTTTTCGGACGGTTGAGGCCGAAGGTTCGGATGTATTGGGATTCAGTAAGGGATCGACGGGAAGAAAAACCGTTTATCTCGAAAGTTCGCTGACTTATTCCCGGGTATTCGGCGTGCACCGTGTAAGCGGGCTTTTCCTGTATAACCAGAAATCATTAAGGGATATACAGCCCGAGGATATCGAGAAATCAGTTCCATACCGTCATCAGGGGATTGCCGGACGCGTTACCTACGGGTATCATGACCGGTACTTTCTCGAAAGTAATTTCGGCTACAACGGTTCGGAAAATTTCAGTCCGGGAAAACGTTTCGGCTTTTTCCCTTCCATTGCTTTAGGATGGCTTGTCTCGAGCGAGAATTTCTTCGCGCCGGTTGCAGATGTCGTCTCCAAGTTGAAACTCAGAGGATCATATGGACTGGTTGGCAACGACCAGATCGGCAGGGATACGCGGTTTATCTATCAGGACGATTACAGCCTGAATATCAATAATGCTTACTCGTTTGGAAGAGAATCCGCAGCTTATTCAGGGGCAAAAATTTCCAGGTACGCAAGTCAGAGCGTTGCCTGGGAAAAATCGCAAAAGCTTGATCTTGGCCTTGAATTATCGTTATGGGACAGGGTGAATCTACAGGCGGATTATTTCCGCGATTACCGTACCGGCATCTTCCTCCGCAGGGACGACATGACCGATGTAGCCGGCGTATCCGACTTGCCTTATGCCAATATCGGCGAGGTATTGAACCGTGGCGTCGATTTTCAACTGGAATCGTTCCATACGGTAGGCGAACTGCAGATTTCCGTCAGGGGCAATTTCGTATATAACCGTAATAAAGTGCTGAAAAACGCACAGCCCATGCCCGAATTTCCTTATATGACTCAAGTAGGGCTTCCGGTAAACCAGCAGACGGGATATGTCGCCATGGGACTTTTCTCCTCACAGGAAGAGATTGACCAAAGCCCGTCGCAATTCGGGACGCTTCGTGCAGGGGATGTCAAATACAAGGACGTCAACGGCGATGGTACCATTAATTCATACGACCAGATTCCCATCGGACGGACGTGGCTGCCTGAAATCACATACGGGTTCGGCGCATCTCTCCAGTGGAAAGGCTTCGACCTTTCGTTCCTGTTTTCCGGATCGGCAAATTTTACAATGATTTTGGACGGTAATGCGTTTAAAATCTTCTCGGGAGCAGGCGAGGCGACATCCGGCTTTTATGAAGACGTGTATCTGAATTCATGGAGGCTGGACAACCCCGATCCGAACGCTAAATATCCGCGTGCAACAGTAGGGGCCAACACCAACAACAATCCAAATTCAACCGTGTGGCAGCGCGATATGAGTTTCCTGCGGTTGAAAAATGCCACTGTCGGATACACCGTACCCCAGCATTTATCCCAAAAGTTACGGATCAAGACATTGCATTTTTACTGTTCGGGGGTGAATTTGTTAACTTTTTCGAAGTTCAAGCTGTTTGATCCCGAAATATACAATCCGGATGTGTCGGAGTCGCGCCAGGGCGCGGTATATCCTTCCAACAGAATTATCAGTATTGGTATGAATCTTAACTTCTAATTTTTGTATAATGAAAATAATACATCAAATCAAATGGTCTGCTTTTGTGTTGATGACCGGCATCGCTGCCATAGCCTGCGATTCTTTCCTCGACCAGCAGCCTTTAAATCAGCCTACATCCACTCAGGATATCTTTGTCAGCAAACTCTATACGGAAAGGTATCTTAACAGTTGTTACGGTTACATACCGGATTACTGGCTGCTCAGCGCGGCGAACGGAACCCCGTGGAGCGCGGCTTCGGATGAATCCATGGCCACCTGGGATCATGCCGTCAATCAAATGAATAACGGCTCGTGGAACCCAAATAATGTTTCCTACGGCAAATGGAGGGAAATGTATCAGGGAATCCGGGAAATGAATATCTTCCTGCAAAACGTTGACATATGCGAAGAATTGAGGGTCGAAGACCGTACAAGATATAAGGCGGAAGTCCGTTTTTTGAGGGCGTATATTTATCACGAGCTGATCCGGATGTACGGCCCGGTTGTACTTGTATATGATGAGGTTTACGATTTGGACAGGGAATACAGCGTGGGCAGAAACACATTCGAGGACTGTGTCAGCTACGTCTGTGAGGAGTTTACCGAAGCGTCGAAGATATTGACCCTGGTACAGACAAGCCCCGGCGACTATGGGAGGCCCACCAGGGGAGCGGCGCTTGCCATGAAAGCCCGGTTGCTGAATTTCGCGGCAAGCCCGCTGTTCAACACAAGTAATTCCATCTATGCGAACTGGATGAGCAAGACCACCGACGAAAACCTGATGCCGGTTGCTTACAGCGAACAGAAGTGGAGAGATGCTGCAGCGGCTGCCAAAGAGGTGATCGACATGAATCTGTATGAGTTGTATGAAGTGTATGCCGACGGTAACCTGGATCCTTATGCTTCCATTTATGGAATACATTATGAAAAGTGGAATTCGGAACTGATCTTCGGACGGCACATGACTTTTGGCGGCACACAGTTGGAAGCAAGAAATTTCGTTTACCGCATCACGCCGAAAGTTTTTAATAACTGCTGGGGCGGCGTCAGCATATCGCAAAGACAGGTGGATGCTTTTGCCATGGATAACGGAAGATACCCCATCACGGGATACAGTGACGGTAGCCTGGCATGGGACGGGAAAGACGGCAGAAACCCTGTCATAGACCCCCTCTCCGATTATTCCGAAACGGGAGCAACCAACTTTTATCATCCGTGGGATAAAGTTTCGATATCTACCTACAACATGTATGTGAACCGTGAACCGCGTTTCTACATGAGCATTGTATATGACAACCTTCAATGGATGTACGGTGCGAACTTTACAAAAAGCGTTGTCATTGACTATGGAAAGGATGGAACCTCTTATGAAGCCGCCGGGACCAATCATCCGCTTACCGGATATACGCCCCGTAAATTCACATTCAGGGAAACCGATCCAAGCCTGGGAAATGGCGGTTTCGTATTTTCCCTCTGGCCGATTATCCGGCTGGCTGAAATATACCTGGATTACGTGGAAGCATTGATAGAGTACGACCATCAAAATCCGGACGTGTTCAAATACTGGAATATGATCCGCACAAGGGCAGGCGTTCCCAACATTGAGGCGGTGTATCCCGAAATTGCAGGCAACCAGTCCCTGATGCGGGAAATGGTACGCAGGGAGCGCCAGGTAGAATTATTTTTTGAAAACAGCCGTTATTTCGACATCCGGCGATGGAAAATTGCGGAAGCAACCAATCATGATGCTCCTGTTTACGGGATGAATATCAATGAAGACGACGGAGCGTCCGGCAATATCGGGCAAACGAATTATTGGCAGCGAACGCCCACCTCCAGGGGTAAACGTACCTTCCTGCCGAAACATTACCTGTATCCGTTAGCCCAGCGGGAATTGGACAGGAATAAAGGAATTGAACAGTCATGGGGATGGTAATCATCAAAAAATAAAATGAAAATGAAAAAGAGTTTTTTGTTAATAACGGTATGGATGCTGGTATGCGTTGTCTTTTCTTCATGCGAAGACAATCGCAATCAAAATATGGTTTCGGACAGGGTATATCTTGTGAAGACCGGCTTACAAATGGAAGAGTCCTTTGATATAGGCGAAAAGGTAGTGATGCAGTTGTGGGCCAACAAAAGCGGACTGAACGGAACGCCCTGCTCGGTTACTTTTAACATGAATACGGAAGCGCTGGAGCAGTATAATGCGGAAAACGGCGCCAGCTACAAATTGTTGCCGACACACTGTTATTCAATACCCCAGTCGGTGTTTACCATTTCGGGCGACGAACAGTATGCAAAATGGTCGATGGAATACGACCCGAAGGAAATTCTTGCCGAAGCCGGAGGCGTATACGGTGAAACGGATTTTGTTTTCCCGGTAACCATCAGTTCGGACGGGGTAGAAACCACCGAGTCCAATACCGTTCTTCTAAGGTTCAAGGTAAGCGAACCTATGATCAGGGTAATGACCGGCAATTTCGAGATGGTTCGTATATTCGAAGGGGATGACGGTCAGGAAAATTTGATCGAAAAGAAGGTAGAGATCGGCATGTCCTTTACCAACCGGTGGGATGCCGTCATTACGCTGGAAAGCGACCGTACCGTACTGCAGTCTTTAGTGAATGATGCAAAAAGCAGCGTGGTTTATACCGAAAAGAGGTTAATAAGCACAACTTCTGCCGATACGGAAGAATTTAGAAGCGTTTTGACTCATATTGACGGGGTTCTTCCACCGGACGACGCTTATACGCTGTCAACGGACATGTCGGTAAAAAAGGGAGCGAATAAAATGACCGTAACCTGCACCATTGATCCGTCAAAGCTTTATCCGGGCCTGAATATTATTCCGGTGAAACTGACAGGCGTGACCCTGCCGCTTCAGGTAGATCCCGCTCATGACGCATGTTATATTGCCGTTCAGTATGTACCCGACCGTTCGCAGGTACCGATCAAAAGCTCGTCCTCCCACCAGACCCTGAATTATAGCCCGAAGCGTATAGCCGGCGTGTTTGATGGCGATTTTGATACATCATGGCGTCCCGGCGTGGGTGCGGCAAGTTATCCGAGCGGAATAGCCAACGACAATAATCCGGCCATTGTGGTAGACCTTGGAGCTGAAACGGATGTTACGGCAGTAGAGATTTGGACGCGCGGGCCTGGCGAACGGCAGGGAAGCCGCACTGAATTTTACCGGACTTCGCCGAGCCCGCCGAACCCGCTAAGCTATATTACGAATGTAAAAGTTTACGTCAGTTCGGATGAGCAGTGCTGGGAAGCCGCCAGCGGTGAATTTTTAGTACAGGGGCCTGCTGTAATTACAGCGGCAAAAGGCTATTGGGGCGAGGCTTTGGTAGACTATAACTGGGCGACGGATAATCCGAACAGCGCCCCGTGTACATTGACGCTTCCGAACAGTACGCGCGGACGGTATGTGATTGTATGGTATTCCAAAAATGCTAACATGGCAGATCTTTGGGAACTGTTCGTGTATGGTAACAGGATGTAGTTGACAGGAATATGGCAAACCGGATTATGTCGGATGTTTGACATGATCCGGTTTGGCGGCTTGAAAAGCCGGATTTTCATAACCGCAGGTCTTGACCTGCGGAAAGTCTCGCAAGAAAATTATCAAATCACATGAAATCACTGTCAAGTATTGCCGTACTGATAACGTTGTTTGCCACGCCCATACCGGCGCAAACAGGAACATACCGGGGCGTGGTAAAAACGATAGATATCATTAACTGGACCCACACCGATTATGGATACACGGAACATCCGCTGACCGTGGCCGAGTTGCACAAACGCTACATCGACATTGCGCTGGATGCCGCCGAACAGACAAAAGGGAACAGGCCCGGCGAACGCTTTACATGGACAGTGGAGGCGCTTGATCCGTTTTGGAAATGGTGGCAGGAAACCACTGCTGAAAGACGCAAAAAGATGGTGGATTGTATCCGGCGCGGACAGATAGACGTCAATATCATGCCATTTAACATACATCCCATGTTGAACCGGTCGGAGGTGGAAAAACTGACCTCATGGATACCGCCGGAACTTGCCTCGCTGGTTTGTCCCCGCATCGCCATACAAAACGACGTGAACGGATTCCCCCGTTCCGTTGCCAATAAACTTGCTGATAAGGGCGTCAAATACATTTGGCTGGGCATGAACGGACGCCACCCTTTCAACAAGCCTGTGGCAAGCTGGTGGGAAATGCCCGACGGACGCAGGCTGTTTCTTTGGAACGGAATTTCGTACTGGGCGGGTTACGATTATTTCCATGCGCAGCGTTGGCGAGGCAACCAGAATGAAGCCGCCAACCTCGAAACAAGGTGGCCAAGGGACGGCGAGTTTTTTAAAGCCGATGAAGCGTCGGTCAGGGAGGCACATGCAGTATGCCTGCAAAAATTGAAAGATTTGGAAGATCGCGGTTATACCTGCGAGTTGTTGCCGCTGACATTTTCAAATCAATGGAGAGGCGATAATGACGGACCGTATCCGGCTATTGTGGCATTTGTGCAAAAATGGAACGGGTTGGGACTCAAACCGGAATTGAACCTGACAACCGCCACTGCTTCCATGATCCATATGGAACAGATTGCAGGCGATCAGGCATCGGTGCTTAAAGGAGAATTTGGCGACTGGTGGGCTTTCGGCATGGCATCAATGCCCCGCGAAACAGGAACGGCACGCAGGGCGCGGTATTTACTCCAGGCGTCGCAATCTTCGGTTTTCAACAAATCAACAGACAGTCAATTCAAAAAAATTGATGAGATTGAACGTGATATTTGCACATTTTACGAGCATACTTTTGCCGCCAACAGTTCCGGCAGGGATATGTACGGCATCCAAAACCAGGGCGCCATGAACGAGGCATTCAGGTATGCCTATAAAGCTTATGAACATGCCGGATGGACGCTTGCCCAGAAAACACGCGCTATAATGAATGGAAAGCCTTACGGCATCTATGTCATTAACACACAGGAAACGGAATATTCCGGATGGTGCAAACTGGAAAAAAGGAGCATCAGGGAAGTAAAAAATCCCAAATCGCTTCTTGATGATTCATCCGGTAAAAAAATAAAACTGTACGATGACGGAGATGATGTTTGTTTTTGGGTGGAAAAAATAACCGGCAAAAGTTTCAGACGTTACATCGCCTCCGTTGATGAACCGGATATGGAAAATACGCCGGATAAACCGGTCATGGTCTTCAGTGCAACCGGATGGCCGGTAAGCATCCGCTGGCCGGGTATGGAACGTCCTCTTTTCGAAGGCGAAGCTCCTGTTTTGTATGTTAGCCGGTTCATTACCGGCGGATGGTGGGGAGCCGATGCAGTTCCCGGCGACTGCCTGTCCGTACCGAAAGAAATTACCAAAGTTAAAGAAACCCCATACTGCACCGTATATAGCCAAAAACTCGACAATCAACGGTTAAACAGTGCCGAGCGCATACTCACCGTTCACAAAAATGAGAAGAGGGTGAACATCAAAATCATTTTTGACCGCATCTTGCACGCCGAACGCAATCCCGAACTGATATATGCCGAATTTCCGTTTCCGGATATGGAAAAGAGTATTTCCACAACCAACGGCGGGATGGAATACGTTCCTTATAAGGAGAATATCCCTAATACCTGCAAATCCTTTTTTGTGGCCGATTCGTGGGTGAAATATTCATCGCGGGACGGGACAAGGGTGTGGGCTTCGAGGACATCACCCGTGTTTGAACTGGGAAAACGGATGTTCTTTCTTGGCGGCGACATCAGCGAACCTTCCAATTCCAACCTGCTCCAGTCGATGATTTATAACAACGGGTGGAGTGTGAATTTCCCGGTAGAATATACAGGAAAAACCGTATGTGAATACGACGTCTATTGGACACCCGAAAATCCGAATACATCCGGTATTAACGCGATTACCGACACCTATCTGGTTGGTCCGGTAGTGATTGTCCACCCGGAAATGAAGGAAAACGATCTGTATAATAAATGGCTGAACGGCATGAATCCTGATTAGGAAACCGAGTTCGTCGTACAGCCACACCAGAAGGCCCTTTTCTTTCAGGATGTTTACCGTTTGATTCAGGCTCTGCCAGCGGGCAGCATCTTTCAGGTAAGTGGAATCCCAGGGTAATAATTGATCACTGCGCCGCTAACTCCTTTTGCTTTCAGCGTATCCGCGTACGCTCCCGGATCGGGCTTTTGG
>JAISDP010000017.1 GCA_031264715.1 Bacteroidales bacterium | reverse complement strand
CGCCAACAGCAGGAAAGAGATGATGAATATCCCCGTGGCAAACAGCACAATGCTAAGGGTGGCCGTCAATGGTTTTGCTCTGATATTCCTGATGCTGATGCGAAAAATGTTCATACGGTATATCATTCATCATTACAGGCCGGCTTTTACAACTTCTTCTTTACCTCTACTTCCTGGTATGCTTCGATGATGTCGCCGATTTCGATATCATTGAATCCGGCTATATCCAGGCCACATTCGTAACCGGTAGCCACTTCCTTCACATCGTCCTTGAAACGCTTGAGCGAACCCAGTTCACCGGTATGGATCACGATACCATCGCGGATAATGCGTATCCTGGAGGTACGTATAATCTTGCCTTCGCGGACGATACAACCTGCCACCGTACCCACCTTGCTGATCTTGAATACTTCGCGGACTTCGAGCGTGGCAGTGATCTCTTCCCTGATTTCGGGCGAGAGCATCCCTTCCATAGCGGATTTGATTTCCTCGATGGCATCGTAGATGATGGAATAGATACGGATATCGATTTGCTCCTGCTCGGCTAACCTGCGCGCTCCTTGCGAAGGACGCACCTGGAACCCGACAATCACCGCGTTGGACGCTGCAGCTAACGTTATATCCGATTCGGATATCTGTCCCACAGCCTTGTGGATCACGTTCACCTGTATTTCGGGTGTCGACAGTTTGATGAGCGAGTCGGACAACGCTTCCACCGAACCGTCCACGTCGCCTTTCACGATCACATTCAATTCCTGGAAGTTGCCGATAGCTATGCGTCGCCCGATTTCGTCGAGGGTGATATGTCTCTTGGTACGCATACCCTGTTCGCGTTGCAACTGGCTGCGTTTGGATGCGATGTCGCGGGCTTCGCGGAAATCATCCATCACGTTGAACAGGTCGCCTGCCTGCGGTGCGCCGTCCAACCCAAGGATCAGCACAGGCATCGACGGGCCTGCTTCGTCAATCTTCTGATTCCGTTCGTTGTACATCGCTTTCAGGTGTCCGGTGTAGCTTCCGGCCAATACAATGTCGCCCGTATGCAAGGTGCCGTTTTGTACCAACACCGTAGCAACGTAACCGCGGCCTTTGTCCAGCGATGACTCGATGATCGACCCTACCGCCTTACGATCAGGGTTGGCTTTCAATTCTAGCAACTCGGCTTCAAGCAGTACCTTTTCGAGCAGCAGGTCAATATTGATCCCTGCTTTGGCCGATATTTCCTGCGATTGGTATTTTCCGCCCCAGTCTTCCACCAGGTAATTCATCTGGGCCAATTCCTCTTTCACCCTGTCGGGGTTGGCATCCGGTTTATCGATCTTGTTAATGGCAAACACAATGGGAACGCCGGCAGCCGATGCATGATTGATGGCCTCCACGGTCTGCTGTTTCACGCCGTCGTCGGCGGCGACCACGATGATGGCCACGTCGGTGATTTTCGCACCGCGGGCGCGCATGGCAGTAAACGCTTCGTGACCCGGCGTATCCAGGAATGTGATGCGGCGGTCGTCCAACCAGACGCTGTATGCGCCGATATGTTGTGTGATGCCGCCGGCCTCGCCGGAAATCACGTTGGTGTTGCGGATATAGTCGAGCAGCTTGGTTTTCCCGTGGTCGACGTGTCCCATAACGGTGACAATCGGCGGGCGGGGCTGCAAATCGTCGTCGTCGTCCTCCTCTTCAATAAGCAGGTCTTGCGAGTCGGCGCTGATAAATTCCACTTTGTAGTTGAATTCGTCGGCCACCAGCACCATGGTTTCGGCATCGAGACGTTGATTGATCGATACAAACAGGCCCATGTTCATACAGGTTCCGATGACCTGCGTGACGGGAACGTTCATCATTGAGGCCAATTCGTTGACCGATACGAACTCCGTTACTTTCAGGATATTTTTCTGGCTTTCCTGCAGTTCCTCTTCCTCCTGCATCCGTTGGCTTGCTAAATCGCGTTTGTCACGACGGTATTTCGAGCTTTTCGATTTGGCGCTCTTCGACGTCAGGCGCGAGAGGGTTTCCTTGATCTGTTTTTGAACGTCTTCCTCGTTCACTTCCGTACGGAGTGTTTTTTTCTTCTTCGCCTTACCTAGCCCCTGATCGAATTTCTTTGGACCGGCTTTGTCATTAACAACAATCCGTTCCTTGTCCTTATGGATGCGTTTGCGTTTTTTCTTCGCGTCATCATCCGAGCTTTTATCGGCAGGCAGGTCTATCTTTCCGACTACCGTAGGGCCTGACAATTTGATATCAGGACGGGCAATGTCCACTTTCTTAACAAGTGGCAGATCTTCTTTTTCCTGCTGCGGCTGCGATTGCGGAGAATTTTCGGCATACGGCTTTTCGGCAACGGTAGCTTTGTGCTGTTGCGTACGCTCCTTTCGCTCCCGTTCCAGTTGTTGTTTTGATTTCTTCTGAGGCCGCGTCCGCTGGTTAAGTGCACTGAGGTCGATCCTCCCGACCACTTTCAGCTCTGCATCAAGCGTTTCAGTCTCAACCAGGCGTTCCACTTCGACTCCGTCATCTTCCGTCGTCATTTCGGGCTCCTGTTCAGGTATTTCCACCACCGGGGCTATCTCTTCGATAACAGTCTCCGGCTGGGGTTGTTTTTCCACCGGTTTTTCTTCAATGGGTTTTTCCGGTTGTGTTTGTTCCGCCTTTTCCGCTACATCGTCCGGGTGGACTTCGGCTACCGGTTGCGGTTTGGGCTTGGGCTCCGGTTGCGGCTCAACTTCCTTTTTTACCGGTTTTTCCTGTGCAGGAGGTCGCGTTTTCGTCTTGGATTGCGTTTTGGATTGCGCCTTCTTAGGTTTTTCGTTCAGGTCGATTTTTCCAACCACCTTAAATTCCAAGTCGCGGACCGGTTCGCCGAACAACGGCGTTTTGTTCCCCAAGCTGGTATCCTTGATCAGTACCTGCGGTTCATCTTCCTCTTCGGTAACCCGGGGGGTATCGTATTCTGTGATTTCGACGGTTTCCTTCTTTTCGCGGAGACTTCGAAGATTGACGCGTTCGGCATCCTTCTTGGCCGAAATATCGGAACTGTATTCTTTGGAAAGCAACGCATACAATTCAGGTGCAACCTTTGTATTGGGGTTTGCATCAATATCATGCCCTTTCTTTTTGAGAAACTCCACTATGGTGGCAATCCCCACGTTAAACTCGCTTGCTATCTTACTTAATCTGGTTGCTTTCACTTCTGACATAATACAAACCTGCTTTTCTTTTATTATGGTGTGTGAAGTGTTGACTGCATGTTTACGAAATATTCATGATCCGTAATTATATGATTCAACACTATTTATCTTTGATCGATGATGAATGATTTTTGATGATGAAAGCGTTCTCATGAACGAAAGAAATCAAAAATATATTATTCAAATTCGGCTGCCAGGACCCGCATCACTTCCCGAATGGTTTCCTCTTCGAGATCGGTACGTTTCACCAGGTCGTCCACCGACAGTTCCAACACGCTCTTGGCGGTGTCGCACCCGATGCTCTTCAATTCCTGGATAATCCAGTCCTCTATTTCGTCGGAGAACTCGTCCAAATCCACGTCTTCGTCTTCCACGTCTTCGGCTTCGCGGTACACGTCTATCTCGTATCCGGTAAGCTGGCTGGCCAGCTTGATGTTGGAGCCGCCCTTACCGATTGCCAGCGATACTTCGCTTGCCTTGAGGAACACCTCCACGTGCTTACCGGCTTCGTTCACCTTGATGGAGATGACCTTGGCAGGACTCAATGCACGCGTGATGAACAACTGTATGTTGTTGGTAAAGTTGATCACGTCTATGTTCTCATTGCGCAACTCGCGTACAATACCGTGGATACGCGAGCCTTTCATTCCTACGCAGGCGCCTACGGGATCGATCCGGTCGTCGTACGATTCGACAGCTATCTTGGCTTTTTCGCCCGGCAGACGGACTACCTTCTTGATGGTAATCAAACCGTCGAAGATTTCGGGTACTTCAAGTTCGAACAGACGTTCGAGGAACACAGGCGATGTGCGCGACAGGATGATCAACGGGTTGTTGTTCTTCATTTCAACACGCAGCACAACGGCGCGTATGCTGTCGCCCTTGCGGTAATGATCCGAGGGTATCTGTTCGTTTTTGGGTATGATCAGTTCGTTACCGTCGTCGTCGAGTACCAGTATTTCGCGTTTCCACACCTGGTACACTTCGCCGGTGATAATTTCGCCGATGCGATCCTTATATTTGGCATAGATGTTTCCTTTTTCGAGTTCCATGATGCGCGAAGACAGATTTTGTCGAAGTGACAGGATTGAGCGGCGACCAAAGTCAGCCATTTTCACTTCGTCGGTCACATCTTCGCCTACCTCGTAATCTTCGTCGATTTTTTGCGCTTCGGTCAGGGTGATCTGTAGGGCGGGATCGGTCAATTCGTCGTCGGCAACCACCTGGCGGTTACGCCATATTTCAAAGTCACCCTTGTCGATGTTGATGATGACGTCGAAGTTTTCGTCGGTCCCGTACTTCTTGGCAAGGATACTGCGAAACACATCTTCGAGCACACTCATCATGGTGGCGCGGTCGATATTTTTTAACTCTTTAAACTCCGCAAAGGTGTCCAATAATTTTAAACTATCCATCGTCTTTGAATTTGACTAAAAGGTGATTGTAACTTTGGTTGTTTTGATATCGTTGAAATTTATGGCAACGTTCTGCATCACGGTTTTCGGCCGTTTTTGCCCCGTTTCCCTGATTTTTGCCTTTACTTCGAGTATAATACCATCCTCGTCCGCATGTTGCAGCAGGCCGCTGACCTTTTGGCCGTCGCGTTTCATCACATCCACCTGCCGTCCGCAGTTTTTACGGTATTGTTCCGCTACCTTGAACGGTTCGGTGAGCCCCGGCGACGAAACTTCCAGTTCGAAATCCTCTATTTCGCGGTTCAACCCGTTCTCGACGGCACGGCTGATATTGACACATTCTTCGATGGTAATTCCTTCGGGCTTATCCACTTTCACAGATATTTTGTTGGCGCTATCTACTTTCACATCCACCACAAAAATGGTTGTTCCATCGATGACCGACAAAATAATGCTTTTAACGATATCATTCGAAATCATGCTTTTAACATACAAAACGAGGGGGATTTCAGTCCCCCTCTTCCACGTTTTAACAAAAATCCGTGCAAATGTAATACATTTACGCATAAGTACAAAATTTTGGTAGCAGATAAAACGGAATAGCGCCTTTTGTGGTGAGAACGATGGCTTGGGGGACGAAAAAATTGGAAAAACTCGCTCAAAAATATATGTTCATCTCCGCTTATCGCGGGAAAAACAGGAGTTTTCACCCTTCCATTCTTTAAAACCTCACTGCCGGCGAATCTTCCTTGCAGCCTCTCGCTCCTGTTTCCACATTGATGTTTTCAGGCGAAACAGGCAATCCCAGCAACCAGTCGATGATCTGTTTCGGGAAATTAGCGCCTGCCATGTGGTCAAAAACATATTGCCCGCCAAAGCGACAATTCAGGTCGATGACATAAATATCGCCCTGTTCGGTCAGAAAACAGTCGAGGTCCAGGTTGCCAATGTGTTTCAGGTTTTTTGAGACAGTTTTTGCAGTATCTTCGAACGGTTTACTGTCTACAATCTGTGCCACCTGCGTGCTGCCGTGGATGAGCAGCTTCTTTTTGGCGACGGTGGCAACATAATTTCCGTTCAGATCATTTAAAATGTCCAGCCCGTATTCGATACCATCCAGCTTTTCCTGCATGATAATGCACCGGTTCGCGTCAACGGCCGATTCGTATTGTACAACGGAACGGAAAATAATCTTATGGGTCTTGCGGTACAGCACGTCCAACTCATCGAAATCATCGATCTGGAAAAGACCAACGGAACCGCTTCCCCAGCGCGGTTTCATCATTACCGGAAAGGGAATGACATTCGCCCGCAAGTCCTGTTTCAGTAATCCCGGGTCGATGTAGGTTTTGGGCTGTTTCAGTCCTGCCGAAGCAAGAAACCGGTGTGTATTCCATTTGTCGTTGCAGGTTTTAATGACCTGCTCATCCGAAACAAGAACGGTAATACCGTTCTTTTCGAACCGTTCTTTATTTTTCGATAATACTGCCAAATCCAAATCGAACCATGAGATGATCGCATTGATATCGTTTGCTTTGCAGTAATCCAGCAGGAAGTCGACATATGTTTCATCAACGATCAGCGGGGTGATGGTATACCCGTCTGCTTTAAGTAACGCGCTTGTCATCACACTATTGGATACAAATACTTTGCCGTTTTCGCCCAATGCGTTTTGAAAGATCACCACCATATCGGTTCCCCTGCCAATAGATGTTATTAAGATGTTCAACTTTTTCATGTCGCTCATGGTTTTGGTTTGATGCCTTTGTGCCCGATTCAAAATTTTTATGAAAGACGCCAGGCTTTGTGATATTTTCTCCCGCTACACCAGTTCAAATTGTGTCAGTAGCTCGTTTGTCTGTTCTATCGAATTGAACATCAACACATCTAACATCGACAAGTTGGAGATGAAGGGATTGTTGAATTGCTTGTATTCAACCGGCCCCGATTTGATGTAATACAGGTCGATACCGCATTGTTTGAAAGCTTTCCGGTCATACAGCGGATGTTCGTCCTCGCCGCCAAGATTGACATATTCGTCGGCTTTCAAAACCGTGCAAAGATTCAGCACCCTGTTCTGAAACCTGAGCGTGTGGTCTTTCCCTTCAATCTCGGACGAATAAATGAATTTGGTATCGAAACCCAGGTAATTGGCGGTCGTGACCAGGGAATTTCCCAGGTATCGAGCCAGGTTCTTATCCCCGTATGCAAGAATTTTCTCCACCATAGGGAAAACATCCTTGAAAAAGGGCGCTTTCCGGTAATTGATTTCTATGGTTTTTAACAATTTATACTGATCATCGGCCACTCGAACCTCGTTCACCAATTTGTTCTGACTTGCGCCCAAAACCACCAGGTTAAACATGAACCGTTCCCTGCCGCGCAGTAACATATAGTTACGATTGGTCCAAGCCCTGCTATAATTGAAGTCATCGGCAATCATAAACACATCCACATTCTTCATCAACTGATAATAAGGAATGTAGGGAAAGAAAAAGGGCTGATTTCCACCTAATCTCATGATTTATTTTTAATGATTTGAACAATCTCTTTCACATCTTCTTCCGTCAGGTTGTGGTGCATCGGCAGGCAGATCACCTGCGAAGCCACTCGCGTTGCAACAGGTAAATTTTCCCTGGTAGCCGAGGGTAATCCCCTGTAAGTCGGGAAATCGCTGATGAGCGGGTAAAAATAACGGCGACCCATGATCTGGTGGCTTTTCATCAGTTCGTATAATTCATCGCGCCGCATACCGTATTTTGCATCATCCACCAGGATGGGAAAATAACCGTAGTTTTGCTGCAAGCCCTCCACTTCCGGCAGGAAATGTATTCCATGTACGTTTTCCAGTCCTTCGCGATACGCTGCTGCCATTTCCTTCCTGCGGGCAATGGCTTCGTCCACTACTTTGAGCGAAAGCAATCCGAAAGCGGCCTGTACCTCGTTCAGTTTCGCATTGATGCCGGGCGCTACAACCGTGGTTTCGCCTGCAAAACCGAAATTTTTCAGGAAATCGATCCGGTGTTTCATCTTCCGGTCGTGACAAATAATGGCCCCTCCCTCAATGGTTGAATAAACCTTGGTGGCATGGAAGCTGAGGATGGACAAATCGCCATAATTCAGTACGGATACACCATCCCGGCAAACGCCGAAAGCATGAGCGGCGTCGTATATGACGCGTAAACCGTAAGTGTCGGCTATTGTTTGAATTTTGTCGACCCTGCAAGGATTTCCATACACGTGTACCGGCATGATGGCCGTAGTAGCAGGTGTAATGGCAGCTTCGATCCTGTCCGGGTCGATGTTGAAGGTTTCGGGTTCGATATCTACAAATACGGGTTTGATGTTGTTCCACCATAACGAGTGGGTGGTGGCTACAAAGCTATATGGCGTGGTGATCACTTCGCCGGATATTTTCAATGCCTGCAATGCCACAATCAGCGCCAGCGTTCCATTGGAGAACAGGTTTAAATGCTCGACTCCCAAATATTCGCACAAGGCTTTCTCCAGTCGCTCATGATATTCGCCGTTGTTGGTAAGCCATTTGCTTTTCCAAATGTCTTCCAGGTAAGGAACAAAATCTTTCAAGTCGGGGAGTAATGGGGAACTTACTGTTATGTCCTGTTTTTTCATTTGATGATATTAAATGAATGTATGAAATTCGAACCTGCGTCCGGAGCATGTTGTTCGAAATACTAAAGTATACGTTGAAAAAGGAGATAAGGTTACCGGAATTTGTCCATATTAAAACGCACATTGTCCTTTACGGATACAAATAAATCCTTTTAATTGGCAGGCGGGAGGATATGAGGTTTCACATGATGAATCTCCTACGGAGATTTGTCGATGTTTTCCGCATTGATTCTATTGATATGAATGCCCTGACGGGCAAAGCGTGCACGGAATGTTTCATGTTTGCGATCGGATGCCGGAACATCATATTCACCAAGCCCTGTAAGGGCGACAGCAATTTTATCCTCAACGCGACAAATTGAATTGCACCCAAAGGGATAGAAAAAATTTCGTTCTTATACGAAATTGTATAAATTTGCAAACAGAAATAATTTATAATTAATCGATAACAATCAATATAACAATGACAAAGATTAAAGTAGGTATCAATGGTTTTGGCCGCATCGGTCGTTTAGTTTTCCGTGCCGCCATGCAAAGGGACGATATTCAAGTAGTAGGCATCAACGACCTGATCGACGTTGACTATATGGCGTACATGCTTCGTTACGACACCGTACACGGCCAATTTAAAGGCGCTGTGGATGTGAAAGACGGAAAATTGGTAGTCAACGGTCAAACCATCCGCGTAACTGCCGAAAAGAATCCTGCCGACCTGAAATGGGGCGAAGTAGGCGCTGAATACGTAGTTGAATCAACCGGTTTGTTCCTCACCAAAGAGAAAGTGCAGGGCCATATCGACGCCGGTGCAAAACGCGTAGTGATGTCGGGTCCTTCGAAAGACGACACCCCGATGTTCGTCATGGGTGTCAACCATGCATCATACAAAGGCGAGTCTTTCGTATCGAATGCATCCTGCACCACCAACTGTTTGGCTCCTTTGGCCAAGGTAATTCACGACAATTTCGGTATCGTTGAAGGCTTGATGACCACCATCCACGCTACCACCAATACCCAAAAGACCGTTGACGCTCCTTCGTTGAAGGACTGGAGAGGCGGCCGCGCGGCTGCGGGCAACATCATCCCCTCGTCGACAGGCGCTGCCAAGGCCGTAGGTAAAGTAATCCCCGTGCTGAACGGCAAACTCACCGGTATGTCCATGCGCGTTCCCACACTCGATGTATCGGTTGTTGACCTGACCTGCCGTCTGGAAAAAGGCGCTTCGTACGACGAAATCAAGGCCGCCGTCAAGAAAGCTTCCGAAAACGAACTGAAAGGCATCCTCGGATACACTGAAGACGAAGTAGTTTCGAGCGATTTTGTAGGCGACGCCCGTACGTCGATCTTCGATGCAAAAGCCGGTATTTCCCTGAACAGCAATTTCGTGAAACTCGTTTCGTGGTATGACAACGAATGGGGTTATTCGAACAAAGTTCTCGAACTGATTGCCCACATGGCAACCGTAAAATAAGGAAAATTCTTTTCCGCGACTAAAAAAGCTCCTCAAAGGGAGCTTTTTTATTTGGTAACGTACAAAAAATACCACTGCTGTCCGATAAAAATTTATGTAAAATATTTTGCAGGCATTTTTCCAGTGCCAGCGCCTTTTGAAGTTTGGCAAGACGCTATTTTATTCTCACAACAATAATCCCCGAATGGCTTTTCCGGCGGGCCAGGTAATCGTGTAGCGTTTCGTCGCTTATCATCACTTTCCTGGCTTCGGATGAGGCGTGCAGCAGGTACATGCGCCCGTTTTGCACCAGGGCGAATCCCGTATGCGCAATATCAAGGCCTTTCATGTGAGTGGTGATGGCAATGATATCGCCGTTGCGGATGTTGGCTTCGGAATCTTTTACTCGTTCCTTCGGGATATAACAAAGACGCAGCTCGTTGATATTCGTTTCAATAGCGCTCATTGTTTTGCACCAGTCGGGATGTGCTTTCAGTGCGGGGTAGGCGTCGCAATGCGTCGACATGAATGACACTTCCGGCGCGAAACTCTGGCAGTCCGGTATCGCAGGCTGGCTGGCAATCTGTTTTTGACAGTTGTTGGCGAGCCACTCGCTGGTATAATGCAGGCGCGACAGGTAACCGTCGATGATACCGCCGCGGTAGCGGATGAGTTGCAAGATACGGCAGAAATTCGCAAACGTACGGTGATCGCTTTGCAGTAATAAGTGCAGGGCGGCCACATTTTCCACGAAAGTAACACAATCCAGTTCGCGCAGGTTGATCCGCAATTGCTCTTTATTGTCTCCTTCAAGTGTGCCGCCGACATAAGGCGTATCCATGAAAAAACGTGCTGTACGGACAATATCCTGACCGCCTTGCTGCGAATATCCCAGAAATCGGGTGAAGATAAGAGTATCTTCCGGCAAATACCGCACTTGTGCATCCGTCGGGAACATGAAGAAAACCCCTGCAAGAATTATAACTAACCGTTTCATGATTCATCAATTATTACTCAAGCACAAAGTGTCACAAAAAGTTTCAGCAAAGACGCAAAAGGCTTTTTATGGTTTTTCTTTGTGAATATTCTTTGTGTGACTTTTTGTTTCAAAATTCGGATGTGAAATGAAACCTGATATCCGGGAATTTTTCCTGCGAGGCGCTCAATGCATAACTCGACTCGGCCATGAAAACATCGCGACCTTCCTTATCCGTAGCCATGAACTGCCATTTGCGCCGTCTGAAATCTTCCAGTTGCACCTTGTTGTCGCTTTCGATCCAGCAGGCTTTGTAGAGCTGCATGGGCCGGTAAGTGCATGAAGCCCCGTACTCATGTTCGAGACGATACTGTATCACATCGAACTGCAGTGCGCCAACTGTCCCGATAACCTTACGCCCGTTGGCCCGGTTCACGAACAACTGTGCAACGCCCTCGTCGGTGAGTTGCTCCAAGCCTTTGGCCAGTTGCTTGTAGCGGATCGGGTCGGCATTTTCTACATACCGGAACAACTCCGGCGAAAAACTCGGTATACCCTTGAAATGGATCGGTTCGCCTTCGGTGAGCGTATCGCCGATCTTAAAATTGC
Source organism: Bacteroidales bacterium (assembly GCA_031264715.1). Taxonomy (GTDB): domain Bacteria; phylum Bacteroidota; class Bacteroidia; order Bacteroidales; family UBA4181; genus JAIRLS01. Next base: position 3,937 of record JAISDP010000017.1, on the reverse strand, counting down.
CTGTATCGTATATACCTACAATATCTCCCGGATAAGCCTCATCAACAATCGATTTCTTATCAGCCATGAATGATGTGGGGTTGGAAAACTTGAGGCTTTTGCCTGACCGGACGTGCAAGTAATTAGTGTTACGGCGGAACTCGCCCGAGCAGATGCGAAGGAACGCAATCCGGTCGCGATGGTTGGGGTCCATGTTGGCATGTATCTTGAAGATGAAACCGCTCATCTTCGGTTCGCCGGGATTGATGATACGTTCCTCGGCATCGAAACGTTTTGGAGCCGGGGCAATGTCCACAAAACAGTCTAACAACTCGCGCACGCCGAAATTGTTGAGCGCACTGCCAAAAAATACCGGCGCCTGGCGTCCGGCTAAATATTCGTCCCGATCAAACGGAGGATAGATGGCATGTACCAGTTCGAGGTCTTCGCGCAACTTCCCGGCAAATTCACCAATCTGTTTGTCCAATTCATTGCTTTGGATGTCGATCTGCACCGACTCGCCGACAGTCTGCTTATCCTTCGTGGTGAACAGTTGCAGGTTCTTATCGTAGAAGTTGTATACTCCCTTGAAGGCAGGTCCGTTACCGATCGGCCAGGTCATGGGGCGCACGTGTATGCGAAGCTGTTGCTCCAGTTCATCCATCAGGTCGAACGGATCCTGCCCGATACGGTCCAGCTTATTGACAAACACAATGACAGGAGTTTTACGCATGCGGCATACCTCCATCAGTTTGAGTGTCTGTGTTTCCACGCCCTTAGCAGCGTCAATCACCACGATAACACTGTCCACCGCTGTAAGCGTGCGGTAAGTATCTTCGGCAAAATCCTGGTGACCGGGTGTGTCGAGGATGTTGATCTTTGCATCATGATACTCGAAACCCATCACCGAGGTGGCAACGGAAATACCGCGCTGCTTTTCGATCTCCATGAAGTCGGATGTGGCGGTTTTCCTTATTTTGTTGGACTTGACGGCTCCGGCCACATGAATGGCGCCGCCAAACAGGAGCAGTTTTTCAGTTAGGGTTGTTTTACCCGCGTCGGGGTGTGCGATGACCGCAAATGTACGCCGACGCTTCATCTCGTGATCTAAATCCATTGGTTATCTTTCTTATTTTAAAAAGGCAAAGATACAATTTTAAAGCGCCTGTTTTACAGATGTATTATTCTTGTAGTAGTTGCACCATTCAGTGAATTGACAACTATCACACTTCGGCGCGCGGGCCGTACATACGTACCGCCCATGCAGAATCAGCCAGTGATGAGCTATAGCGCGCAGGTCTTCGGGTATATGCTTCGTGAGCTGTTTTTCCGCGTCAAACGGATTTTTGGCGTTTTGTGTGAGCCCCAACCTGCCCGACACGCGAAATACATGTGTATCGACTGCCAGTGTCGGCTGCTTGAATACTACCGAAGCAATGACATTCGCCGTTTTACGTCCCACGCCGGGCAGCTTCATCAATTCGTCGACGGCGCCGGGGACTTCGCCGCCGTAGTCCCTGATGAGGGTTTGCGCCATCCCGACCAGGTGTTTCGTCTTATTGTTCGGGTACGAGCAACTGCGGATCAGTTCGAACACCTCTGCCGGTGCAGCCCCGGCAAGCAATTCTGCCGTAGGGAAACGTTTGAAGAACGGCGGAGTGATTATATTCACGCGTTTGTCGGTACATTGTGCCGAAAGAATCACAGCGACTAACAGTTCGTACGGGCTGCGGTATTTCAGTTCGGTTTCGGCTACAGGCATGATTTCCCGGAACTTTGCGAGCACATGCTGAAACAGTTGTTTGCGAGTCATTGGATTATTTTTTGAAGTGCACAAATAAAATAATTTTTCCCGAAACATCAAAATCGGCGGGGTGCAAAGGGTGCAATTCAAATTGCCGCGCTCTCCTACGGAAATTTGTTGATGTTTTTCGCATTGATTCTATTGATATAAATGCCCTGACGGGCAAAGCGTGCACGGAATGTTTCGTGCTTGCGATCGGATGCCGGAAGGCTGCGTAGCCTGTCAGGTCAATAACAAAACCGTGCGCAGTACAAGCAACTGTTGAATAACGAATTGATTTCTACCAATATATCGTCCATAACAGGACTTGGTTTTGTTGATACATTCATTGTCTTTGCAAAAAAAATTATTTCATTAAATACGAATAATAGTACCAATATTAAAAAAATATGTATATTCGCAGGATTTTTGTGAGTTATTAACAAATTAATTGAATCGTCATGCCTTACAGAAGACTTCCCAATACGGATGTTGCACGGCTGAAAGCTCTAAAACAAGCTTATCAGAAGGGGAGGGAATTACCTCCGTTCAAGCTTGCTTTTTCGCAAAGTACCTTCAATAAGGTACAGGCATTTCTTCCCAACTTCGACGCGGCGATACGTCTCTATAAAAACACATACGCCGTTGCCATCGCGAAAAGCAGAGAGTACCCGAACAATTATAAAAAAGCCAAATTGTACATTTCGCATTTCATACAGGTGATGAATATGGCGATTGCGCGGGGCGAACTGCATGCCAATATTCGTACATTCTACGGGATTGACGAGTTCGACAGCAAGGTGCCCGAAATGAATACCGAGGCGGAAGTGATTAAATGGGGTGAACAGGTAATTGCCGGGGAAGCCGATCGGCTGAGAAAGGGTATGACACCTATTACTAATCCGACTGTTGCTGTGGTAAAGGTACGTTTCGAACAGTTTATGGATGCATATCGCTCAAAGAAAATCAACCAGAAAAATAACATGCGTATCCTGAATGATGTAACCGGTATGCGAACCCAGGCCGATGAGGTCATTTTAAATGTATGGAACGAGGTGGAAAAATATTTTGCCGACTTGCCCGACGATATGATGCGCGAAAAAGCTGCGGAATATGGCGTGTCGTATGTATACCGCAGGAATGAGCTGCGCCGGCTGAGCGTGTTCCACTGATCCCGGCATATGATCGCCCAAGTCGCAAGCACATAAAAAATATTAGCGTACTTTTGGCTTTTGTGGGAACTTATAATAAAACTCTCCTTTGGATAAAAGAATCTCTGCACGCCTGTCCGATCCGGTGCGCAGCGCTGCCAAGCCTGCCCTGAAGACAGCTTTGTGGCTGATCAGCATTATGGTCCCGGTATCGTTTGCCGTGACATTATTGCAACATTGGGGCGTGCTCGACTGTATTGCCCATGCACTCGAACCGGTTTGCCGATTATTCGGGCTTCGCGGCGAAGCAGCGCTGGTGATTGTCACCTCCGCATTGATGAACCTCTATTCGGGTATCGCCGTGATACAATCGATCCCATTCACGGCACGCGAAATATGCATCATGGCATTGATGGGACTCGTGGCGCACAACCTGATCATCGAAACGGCCGTGCAGATGAAAACCGGATCGAAAGGCCTCCGTATGGTATGCCTTCGCCTTGTCGGGGCTGCTGTAGGCGGACTGTTCCTCCACTGGACGCTCCCTGCGGACGATACTGTGGTGATGCACGGCATGGCAAGCAATCACCTGCCGTTTCTCGAACTGATGCAACGCTGGCTGACCGGCACTTTATGGCTTACGTTCAAATTGGTTTGTATTGTCGTTTCGCTAAATATCCTCCAACGCATCCTCGAAGAATTCGGGGTAATGAACATCCTTGCCCGGTGGGTAGCGCCGTTGCTCCGCCTGATGGGTTTACCGGGCAACACAGCGTTTCTGTGGATTGTAGCCAATGTAGTCGGATTAGCTTACGGTGCGGCGGTACTTATTGAACATCGCAGGGCGAACAGGATTTCCGCCGAAGATGCCGACCTGCTGAATCATCATATCGCCCTTTCGCACTCTCTCCTCGAGGATACCTCGCTATTCCTGGCTATTGGCGCAGGGCTGGGATGGATAACGCTACCGCGTTTTGTACTGGCAGCTATTGCTGTGTGGGCAGTGCGATGGATACGACGGAAT
>JAISDP010000006.1 GCA_031264715.1 Bacteroidales bacterium | reverse complement strand
ATTCACAATGCCGGGGTTACCAAATGCAACAAGAAAACGGATTTCGACAAGGTAAACTGTGGCTATACCCGCAACTTCGTCGAAGCGCTGATTGAAAGCGATACAGTACCGCAAAAATTCCTGTTTGTGAGCAGTATGGCTGCTTTTGGCCCCGGCGATCCGAAAACGCTGGAACCTGTCCGGTTGTCGGACACGCCACACCCCGATACTTTATACGGCATCAGCAAACTCAAAGCCGAAGAATTTATCAGGTCGCAGAAAGATTTCCCCTACCTGTTCCTGCGCCCCACCGGTGTATACGGCCCGCGCGAAAAGGATTATTTTGTATTCCTGAAAACGGTGAACAAACACCTGGAACCAGCCATGGGAACGAAAAAACAACATTTAACGTTCGTTTATGTTACCGACTTGGTCAACGTCATGTATCTTGCCCTGGAATCGCAATTCCTGCATAAAGCATGGTTTGTTTCCGACGGCAGGGAATACGACAATCGCGAATATGCGGCTATCGTGAAGAAACACCTGAACCGTTGGGCTTTGTACCTGCCTGTACCGCTATTTTTGGTCAAGGCGATATCCTGCACGCTGGATACTGTTGGCGGATGGTTCGGCGTGTCGCCTACGCTCAACAGGGACAAATACAGGATCATGCGGGCTACCAACTGGAAATGCGAAGTGGAACCGTTGCAACGCGACCTTGGTTTTGTGGCCGAATATGATCTCGACAAGGGTATTGAGGCTTGCGTGGATTGGTACCGGAAAGAAAAATGGCTGTAGCCAATGAATATTGATCCTTACAACCTTTTGGTGATATTAGGTCCCACCGCAGGGGGCAAAACTTCGGTAGCGGCGCACTGGGCGCATCGCAACGACGGTGAAATCATCAGCGCCGACTCACGGCAGGTGTATCGCGGCATGACCATCGGTACAGGTAAGGATTATGCCGATTACACAGTCGACAGCCGGCCAATAGCCTGCCATTGCATTGATATTGCCGAACCGGGCGACCACTACAATGTATACGAATATCAGAAAGATTTCCTCCGGGCATATACCGACATCCTCAATCGTGGCAAAACGCCGGTGCTTTGCGGTGGTTCGGGCATGTATATCGAAGCTGCCGTCAACGGTTACCGACTGATACAAGTACCCGCGAACGGGGAATTACGCAAGGAACTGGAAACAAAAACAGACGGGGAACTGGCGGTGTTGCTTGCCTCGCTGAAAACCTTGCACAACAGTTCGGATACCGATACCCGCAAACGGATGGTACGCGCCATTGAGATTGCCATGTACCAGGCAGTGCATCCACAGGAGGACAACAATTACCCGGAAATACATCCTTTGTTTATCGGCGTTAAATATGACCGCGAATCGCGGCGGCGGCGGATCACCCAACGCCTGCGGCAACGCTTGGACGAAGGTATGATAGAAGAAGCGCAAAGCCTGCTTGACAAAGGGCTTACCCCCGAACAAATGGAATATTACGGCCTCGAATACAAGTTCCTGGCGAAATATCTAGCGCGCGAGCTGGATTATACGCAAATGTTCGAACAACTCAACACGGCCATTCACCAGTTTGCCAAACGGCAAATGACGTGGTTCCGGCGCATGGAACGCAACGGCGCTACAATTTGGTGGTTGGACGGGTACATGCCGATGGAAGAAAAACTGCATGAAATCGATTCAAAGTTGAAGATTCAATCGTTCAAAATTTGAAGTCTCCATATCTATCGGATGTCTGGCAGTTTCTGCGCACGCTGAGCGCCGGGAAAATCATGAATATTCTCAGGATACAATTATCGTACGGCATATCGCTGTTGCGGAAGAAGCCTGTAGTTTGGGGAAACCCATACAGCATATCCGTGGAGCCGGTCGATTTCTGCAACCTGTCATGTCCGGAATGTCCGGCCGGAACCGGGCTGCTGACCCGTCCCAAGCGAAGCCTCGATGCCGGGTTATTCGACAAAATCCTCAACGAAACCGCCCCAACCCTGGCATACCTGATGCTGTACTTTCAAGGCGAGCCTTACCTGCACCGCAAGATATTCACCCTGATACAAATGTCCGTGCAACGGGGCGTATACACAGCCATCTCCACCAATGCACAACTCATCAATGACAGTTATGCCGAACAAACCGTACGTTCGGGACTGCACCGCATCATCATTTCCATGGACGGCATCACGCAGGAAACATACGAAGCATACCGCCGGAAAGGACAGTTGGAAAAAGTACTCGAAGGCATTGCCAACCTCCGCCGCTGGCGCAAACGGCTCAAAAGCGCTACTCCTTTCATCATTGTGCAGTTCATCGTATTCCGCAGCAACCAGCATCAATTGAACGATGTGCAGGTTTTTGCTATGACTGCCGGCGCCGACAAGGTAGAAATCAAAACAGCACAGTTATACGATTTTGAAAACGGCAATCCGCTAATGACGGAAATCGACCGCTATTCGCGTTATCGCAAAACCGGCGATGGTCGCTATGAGATCAAAAGCAAATTGCCCAACCGCTGTTTCCGCCTGTGGAACGGGACGGTGATCACAGCCGCGGGCAATGTGGTTCCCTGCTGTTTCGATAAGGATGCTGCGGCAACCATGGGGAATGTTGATTCCCAACCATTGCCCTATATCTGGAAAAACAAAAGGTACATGCAATTCCGGCAAAACATTCTTCATAACAGGAAAAATTATAACATGTGCAGGAATTGCACGGAAAAATAAGCATAAATTTGCATCTTATTGAAAATCGAAAGATGTTATCAACCCGCAATATTGAATTTACTTACAATGTGGCCAATAGTTTCCGGTTTCCCGATATTACCTGCAAAAAGGGTGAACATTGGTTGATCATGGGACCGTCGGGCTGCGGCAAAACAACCCTGTTGCACCTTATGGCCGGCTTGCTGCGACCCGCCAAAGGTTACGTTCAAATCGGCGATACCGACATCACGGCCATGACTCCTTCGCAGGTCGACCGGTTGCGCGGAACGGAAATCGGCATTGTGTTCCAGGTACCGCATTTCATACAGTCGCTCACCGTTGCCGAGAATGTCCTGGTGGCGCGATACCTGAATCGCTTGGACGAGGATGCGGAACAAGTCCGGAATCTTTTGGAACAGTTGAATATCGGCGAGAAATATGCATCAAGGCCCAATGAACTGAGTCAAGGCGAATTACAACGTTTGTCGATTGCACGGGCGCTCATCAACCGGCCTTCGGTGATCCTGGCCGATGAACCTACTTCGAGCCTCGATGATGACAATTGTGCGGAAGTGGTTGCATTGCTGAAAAAGCAGGCAGAAAGCACAGCCGCTGCATTGATCGTGGTAACACACGATAAACGACTTACATCTGTTTTTCAGAATGTTATAAAATTGAAATGACTTATTTATAAAATTGAAATGACTTATTTATATAAGTATTTAATAATAAAGTATTTAATGATATAAAATATAAATTTATCGGCTATGGAACCGATAATTATCATTTATCGGCTTCAGAACCGATAGAAAATTTTAATTATCTTTGCGTGGATGAAAAATAGGGCAACCATATCGGCAGACATTATTTCTTCTACTTCGTTGGAAGTAGAACATCGTTTGTTCTTGGAAAAACAATTGACCTTTTTTTTGTCGGTTCTGCGTAAAACGTTCAAGAATGACGGTTTTTATGGACGGATAATCAAAGGCGATTACATTGAATGTGCACTAAAACGGACAAAAAACGCTTTGCGAATCGCCTTGTTGCTTAAAGCTTACATTAAATCCATGGACATCAAGGACGGGAAAAACAAATCGTATCTGAAAAATTTCAAGACTTATGGTGTAAGAGCTGCCATCGGTGTCGGCGAATTAACTGTTTTCGATCCCAAGAAAGGTATCCTGGACGGAGAAGCGATATATTTTTCGGGGAGGGCCATTAGCGGGTTATCCTCTTACGGAAAGGAACGGGTAGTGATCAAGAACTCGCTGTTCTTCAAAAGCAACCGCAAAGATTGGGACGATTGTCTCGGCCCGTTTTGCAGCCTGCTGGATGTGCTATTTTCGAAAATGACCCGTCTGCAAAGTGAGATCATTTATTACAAACTGCTCGGAAAAACGGAAGAGGAAATCAAAAACATCCTGAAAAAGAGCCAGTCGACCATCAACCAACATTCCACAACAGCAGGATGGAATGCCATCGAAAGCGTTATCAAGTATTTTGAACAAACCATCGTCTAAAACCGGCAAAAATGTTCGTTACCTTATTGATATTGCAACTGATCGCCCATGTTTTGGCCGATTTCACCTTCCAGCCGCAGCGATGGTGCAACAGGAAAGACGAAACATTGTACTCGACGGAGCATTTGCTCCATTTCGTCATTGTGTTCGTTTTATCGTGGCTTTGTTCGATGCAGACATCATTCTGGTGTGCTGCGCTGGTTATTGCTGTGCTTCACTTTTTCTTCGACATGCTGAAAGGTATTCTATCCCGCCGGGAAAAACTGCCATACGCAATTTTCTTTATCGATCAGTCGTTTCATTTATTAACCGTCGTAGCGGTAGTTTATTGGTTTTCCGAAACACAGACCATAACTTTCCCGTTCGAAATCGGTTCGCAGCAGGTATGGATCGTATTTTCTTTCTTATTCTGCGTCAAACCTGCCAATATCGTTATCAGGGAAGTATTGAAAACCTTTGAAATACCGGTTTCGGAGCCAGCCGACAAAAACGAACTGATGAACGCCGGAAAATTGATCGGCGTCTTGGAACGGATCATTTCGCTGGCATTGATTTTGATTGATCAATTTGCGGCGGTAGGGTTTATCATTGCCGCCAAATCCCTGTTGCGATTCCGCGATACAGCCACGGCACGCACAGAATACCTGTTGATCGGCACCCTGCTGAGTTTCGGAATCGCCATTTTATTAGGAATTTTTTGTAGATACACCGTATGAACATTTTTCGCATCAGCATCAGGAATATCAGAGCAAAACCATTGACGGCCACCCTTAGCATTGTGCTGTTTGCCACGGGGATATTCATCATCTCTTTCCTGCTGTTGGCG
>JAISDP010000298.1 GCA_031264715.1 Bacteroidales bacterium | reverse complement strand
TCCTGCGCATCCCTGATGGTTCCGTCCGTCCAGTAATTATAACGGAATGGATTATCTTTGTTTGTTGTATTGTAATAATCGGCCTTTGAATCGAACTGCACTGTTTCAATCCCTGCAGATATGAATGGTTCAAAGAACTTCCCTTTCAGCCATGGCTTGAAACTGTAATGGATATTAAAGCCAAAACTGTAGATGCTTGATTTGAAATTCAGGTTTTTGGCTGTATCAACCACCGAACGTTGTGTTCCCATGATATCGCCCATCATGAACACCAGGTTGCCCCGCAGGTTATGTCTCTTCCCCAGGAAAGTCGCGACATTTACGCGAAGTCCCGGTTTCCCTGCGGTATAGCTTCGGTACGCGTCGTTTATATCGCCATAAAAGTTAAAGTATCCGGTACCTACACCAACAACCGGCATGTATACAGGATCTTCGACCTCCACTTCGTGTCTCAGCAATCTGGTTATTTCGTCTTCATCGTCTTGCGAATAAGCCGGGAACAATCCCGCCGCTATTCCCGCAAACGCGAGTACCAGCTTTTTAAGATTCTTCATATTCGCTTATTTATACCATTTTTGGTTCAGGGCCATCAACGCATCCTGTACGGTGATGCGTTTGCCGTTGTTGTAAGCGGCAATAAACGCATCATTAAGCGTGGATGTGTTACCCAAATGTACCCTGTAATCCCTGGCGTCCCTGTATTCGGTAAACGAGCCGACCGAATATTTGAACCAGCCTTCGTGCTGTTCTTTTAACACAGAGTATTCCAATCTGTACCTCCTGAAATACCGTTGCGAGTTCACAGGTTTATGCCCTGCAGCAATCTGTACCCGGTAGTAGATACCCGACTCGGGAGCCAGCATGTCGCCGGAATCGTTTGCAACAGCCACAGTTTTGCCCGGGGATGTTGACGATGATCCTGAAGTTTTTGATGATGCTGTTGAACCGGGCGTTTTTGAGCCGGACTGCGAAGCCGTTGTCCCGGCGGCGGCTATCAACACAGGTTGTTCGGTTGCCTGTACGGTTACGCCGTTCAAAATAGCGTTCACCTGATCGCTGCTCAAGCCGGCCAGGGTTTCGTTACGTTCAACAATTGCGGAAGACAGCGTACGGTCGTTGATCATGTAGGAAAACACGCCTGCAAGATGCATTGATGAAGGGTCGACAGTGACGTCCTCTTCGGGAATCAGCTTGTATGTTACCGTGAAATAGGGATCAGCCGGCAGATCCATCCAGATAAATTTTGCTACCTGGTCCTTGTATGTAAATATCCCGCCTTTGCTGTCGACATTTGCAGCGGTGTAGCCTGACGGCACCGTTTCCTCGATTTTTGCAAATTTCTGGATAGCGTCCTTGTTCACTAAGAGGGTAACCAGGAACATTTTATCCTCTTCCATCCATGCCGGTTGCTGGCGCAAAGCAACAGCCCGCCCGGCCTTTGCAGCAATAGCTTCGATACTGGCAGTTTTTGCATAATCGTTTACATCGACCAGCATTGCCGGATTGACGTTTGGCGAAGGATTGATGGCCAACAACTTGGGTTGCAGGTCTGCTGACTTTCGTTCGTTATTGTCGATGTACGAAAAACGCCCGTCCAAGTCGATTTTCCCGGTCAACCGTTCGTTGGCGACGATTTTGTATGAAAATGATATTTCATCATCTTCGGGGACACGCAACCAGATCAAACGGAGTTTCTGGTCCTGGAAACTGAAATCGGCATTGGCTGAATTTTCCGCCATAGCAGTAAAACCGTAGGGAAGTTCCTGCTGAAACCGTGCAAATCCCGTCAACTTACCCTTATTAATGGTAACATTGACTGTGATTTCCGTACCTGCCTCAATAACGTCAGGCATGTCCACATTAATAATTATGCCACTCTGGAAGAATGACGAAAACGCGATGAACGAGATGCCTGTAACTATCAGTGTAAAAAAACGATTCATAATTATAATATGAATAATTTACTTCAAAAGACGGAACAAAAATACATAAAATGTATTTACGTGATACACAAATGGATTAAAAATTTGGACTTAATAGATATTTTGAATAAAACCTGTTGATGATTTCAACAGCATTGTCGGCGTCATCCACAATAGTAAAAATATCCAAATCATTAACGCCAATATAACCGTATTGTTGCATCATTACTTCTTTCAGCCAATTGATCAATCCTTCCCAATACGATTTTCCAACAAGTACAATCGGGAATTGGCCGATCTTTTCGGTCTGGATCAGGGTCAACGATTCGAACAACTCGTCCATGGTGCCAAATCCGCCGGGAAGTGCAATAAACCCTTGAGCGTATTTTATGAACATGGTTTTCCGCACATAAAAGTGATCAAATGTGATGAGCTTGTCCGGGTCGATAAACAGGTTGGCCGACTGTTCGAAAGGCAGGTTGACGTTCAGCCCCACCGAACGGCCTTTGCCCCGCATAGCGCCAAGGTTGCCGGCTTCCATGATTCCCGGGCCGCCGCCGGTAATGATGCCATAGCCGAACTGCGTCAACTTGAACGCTATTTCTTCGGCGATCTTATAATATTTATGGTCGGGCGGAGTGCGTGCAGAACCAAAAATGGAAACACAAGGACCTATCCGGCTTAATTTTTCAAAACCTTCAACAAATTCCGACATGATTTTGAAAATACGCCAGGAGTCCTCCGTTTTTATCTCATTCCAACTCTTGTCGTTGAATGCATTTTTTATCTTTTCTTCGCTCGCCGATGTCATATTTTAATATAAATAAGATATTATTTGCTAATGCCTTTTACGAGATTTTAGCAATTTTGTTCGCTTTTTTTTGAGATTTTTGTGTAATTTTTTATTTCGAAAGTCTTAAAACAAATACAATTTCCTAATTGTCAATAAAATAAAATATTACAAATATTTGAGGAATTTATCAAACTGTTTTAGCCTGTATGAGTCATACTAAAGTTTGGATGTACAGGAAAAGTCGACGAAGAAGGAAAGCGGCAATACAATCCGCCGGATCGGTTGCGTAGACCAACGCTTGATCCTGATATTCGTTTTGATTAACTGCGTTTTGCGAGCTAAACTCAGTTAATTTTCAATTATTTCTTCCCGTTCTGTTTTACTGTGGTCACTCTCCGAAAACGTTCAAGAACATTGAATTTTTTGATAAAGTTAAATTTTTCTTCCTTGGCCGGATCATAGAGCATGCCTGTACAAAGGCACATCCGGCGGTTGTTGCGTTGCAGGATGTCATAATTGACACATGCTTCGCAGCCTTTCCAGAATACTTCATCGTCGGTTAATTCTGAAAAAGTAACCGGCTTGTAGCCGATTTCGGAATTGAGTTTCATCACTGCCAGGCTTGTGGTGATACTGAAAATATTGGCATTGGGAAACTTCTTACGCGAGAGTTCGAATATCTTCTTTTTGATTTGCCGCGCCAATCCGCTCTTACGGTATTGGGGATTTACAATTAATCCCGAATTGGCCACAAAATGATCGTGACTCCACGACTCGATATACGAAAAACCGGCAAAATGCTGTTGTTCATCCAGTGCAATAACAGCTTTCCCTTCGCACATCTTTTTTTCGACGTACTCGGAGGTGCGTTTGGCGATACCTGTCCCGCGCACTTTAGCCGATTCTTCCATTTCCTTACAGATTTCTTCGGCGTATATGCAGTGTTTTTTGCCGGCTACTTCAATGTTGAATTTCATTGTTATGAATGATAATCAGTTTATATTAATCAAAATGAAACAAATAAAAGACCTCTCCGAAACGTCCGCCACAGGCGCATTTTACTATTCCCGGACGAGGCATCGGAAACGATGAGCGCCTGCCTGATGATCACTTTAACTAAAGTACTGTTAACCATATTTATGTGTGCTGAAATGGCTTTTTTCTGAAGGCACAAACCTAACGCTTTTTCGGATAAAATCCATGCCTTAATGAAAAAACACATGCAATTTTACACGAAACCCCTGTTTTTTTTGACGATGTCGACTGTGTTTGTGACTTTGACTTTCACATTTGAACAGATTGTCCGGCGTTTTCCGAATTATGAAACCGGCAATTTAACCGTAAAAGTAGTCCCGTGGTCTTTCTGGCTCACAAAGCTGATATTTCCGTTCAGGTACTTTTCTGTAAGCAGTTTCATGCTATAAGTCCCCAAACCACGGTTTTCGCCTTTAGTGGAGAACGAACGGTTAAATACCTGTAGTTGGTCCCTGTGCGGTATTACACCATCATTGTGAACGCTGATTTGTATGTATTTGTCATCTACTTTTCGGACGCACACCTCAATCAATGCACCGGCATGTTCGGCTTCAATCGCATTTTTGATCATATTGCCCAATACGCGCGACAGTAGCGTTTTGTCGGTGACAAAGCTGTGGTTTTCCGAATCATCGGTAATCCGCACTTCTTTGGCTTCCAATGATGCCATTTGTTGGTACTTCTCCGTTTCGTCACGCACAAAATCAAGTGACGACACTTGGTGTTGCGCCACACGGTATTCGTTCTTCTCGGCCAGGGTCAGTACCCGGTGCGATTGGATTTCTTCGGTGAGCGAGTTCATCAGGCGTGTGAGGTGCGACAGGTATATGGGTTGCTTGCTGGCGTCCACTTTGGAAAGGACTTGGGCAATGCCGCTGATACCGTTAATGGTATTCATGATGTCGTGGAAAAAAATACGCTCCATCACCCCGCGTCTTTTTTCGTTGCTGATATCGAACAGCGAGCAGATAATGAAATCCTCGCCGTAAACCCTGGTGAAAGTAGAATGTACCCTCAGGTCGAAAGTTATCTTTTCACTGTCATTGGTCAGGCTACATTCGTCAACCGATTCCATCGACCTGACGCAGGCTAACTGTGTACGGACGGCTCCACATGCGCTGCAATGAGGTGATGTGCCGCAGCCATTGACTTCGAACGCATGTTGGCAATTGAATAATTCGCCGAGCCTTTTCCCCAGCACTTCGTGGATATCGGAAACGCCCACCATTTGCAGGATAAGTTTATTAACAAAAATAATCTGCCGGTTCATGTTCAGGACAGATACCATGGAAGCGACACTATTCAAGAATGTCACCAGGTCTTTGTTGTCCACAACAACCTGGTATTGTCGCAATATTTCACTTTGAGGTGACCTTTCAGCAGATGCAAAACATGTAAGAAGTGAATTGGTCATTTTAAGTCTCCTATTATGATAATGTTACTTGGCTCTGATATTATTACCAAGTTTGCTACCTTATACGAAATTTAAATAAATAAGTTATTAAAAAATCACTACTGACGGCTAAAATATCAAATAACTCAATAATATTTTGTATTTCAGTAATATATAACACAGTTCATGCTGTGGTACGCATCTTACAAGCCGTGGTACGTATCTTACAAGCCGTGGTACGTATCTTACAAGCCGTTTTTTGTATCTTACATGCCGTGGTACGTATCTTACATGCTGTGGTACGCATCTTACATGCTGTTTTTTGTATCTTACACGCTGTTTTTTGTTGCTTACACTCTGTTTTTTGTATCTTACATGCCGTTTTTTGTATCTTACATGCCGTTTTTTGTATCTTACACTCTGTTTTTTGTATCTTACACTCTGTTTTTTGTTGCTTACACTCTGTTTTTTGTTGCTTACATGCTGTTTTTTGTTGCTTACATGCTGTGGTACGTATTTCTTGATTAGTCTTTCACGATATTCTTGGTTGAATACTCTGGGCAATGCCGGCAACGCTCTACGAAACATATCTGATTACGCCCCGTTGGGGCTTGGTACGGGTACGTTTGCTATTCCACAGGGCGATGCCCTGTGCTAATGATGTCGCTCTTTCAGAGCTATCTCCAATTACCATATTCTTTCGACCATGCCGGGGCAAGATCATGCGGAATGAACACCCCGCAAACGCAAAGCCCTGAAAGGCCTGACGCCGGCAGGCGTCTAATTTGGATAACCCCGTGCAAGCCGCAGGCGCAGCTCGGGGTAGAGTCCGATGCCCCTCTCTCGTCCGAACTGCGAAGCAGTTCAACCCGCTACGGGGTTGCGGGAGAGCGCTGTCCTCCGTACCCCGTGTTGCGCTTCGCAGGGGGTTATCGACATTGGATGCCTTCCGGCATCCGATCGCAAGAGCGAAACGTTCCGTGCGTATTTTGCCCGTCAGGGCATTCATATCAATAGAATCAATGCGGAAAACACCAGCGAAATCTCCGTAGGAGATTCATGATATGAAATCCCATACGGGGTTTTTGTGTGGGTCAGGTGTCGGAGTAGCGCCTGTCCCCCTGTCAGACATTCAAATAAAACGATAAAACCCTTCCGGATTTTACATTCCGGAAGGGTTTTTATGAATCCGTACGGGGAATTATCA
>JAISDP010000266.1 GCA_031264715.1 Bacteroidales bacterium | reverse complement strand
ATCCTGTTGAGCTTCCTGTATTGATGCATTGATAATTCCCCGTACGGATTCATAAAAACCCTTCCGGAATGTAAAATCCGGAAGGGTTTTATCGTTTTATTTGAATGTCTGACAGGGGGACAGGCGCTACTCCGACACCTGACCCACTAAAAAACCCCGTATGGGATTTCATATCATGAATCTCCTACGGAGATTTTGTTGGTGTTTTTCGTATTGATTTCTATTGCTATGAATGCCCTGACGGGCAAAATACGTACGAAATGTTTCGCTCTTGCGATCGGATGCCGGAAGGCATCCAATGTCGATAACCCCCTGCGAAGCGCAACACGGGGTACTACGGAGGACAGCGTTATCCCGCAACCCGTAGCGGGTTGAACTGCTTCGCAGTTCGGACGGGGAGGCGCCGACCCCTCCCCGGGCTGCGCCTGCGGCTTGCCCGGGGTTATCCAAATTAGATGCCTCCCGGCATCACAAGACGGTTGCCCTACGCTATTGATTACGCTCTTTCAAAGCTTATTACATCTTCCGACCACGACTGGGATCACCCCCTGCGGTATGTGATTACAGCGAATACGTAAATCCGACCATCGCATTGAAGCGTTGCGACGGGTAGAAGTTCCACCTGTAATACTTTGTTCCGCTGAGGTTATTGAGTTTCAGGAAGAACGAAAGGCTTTTGGTATACCGGTATTCGACGCCGAGGTTGAAATCGATCACGCCTTTGAGTATGGAATATTCGTTTTCGGGGTCGTAGAATGTTTTGGCGTAACGTTTACCGATGCTCATAATGCCGAAATTGGTAATGATCTTGTTACGCAGGTTGTATTTTGCATTGAACTCGATGGTGTATTCCGGCTTGTGCCATGCATATCTTTCTGTCGACGGCTGGTAGCTGAAATAAGTCGCCTTGATGTCCAGGTCGAGGCTTTCCACAGGATTGAAGTACAGTTCGCCCTTGAGGCTGAATGTGTTCAGGTCGTCGGTAACTACGGTGAAATAATTCTGCACGCGCGAGTAGGAAGTATCGTTCACAAAGAAACATTCCTTTTCGGAAGTGGAGAAATCAGCGCGCAGGTAATAGGACAGCTTGGTGGTAAGCGTACCTTTCAACCCGGCATACACCTGCAGCTTGGTTTTGGTGAGGGGAACGGCAAGCCCCGGGGTAATGAACGGGTTTTCGGTAACGAGGCTGCGCCAGGTGTTGGGCCGGAGATAACCGTCGATCCCCACGAAAGGAATGAAAATATCCTTCAGCAGCGTGAACTGGAACTCCATTTTCGGGTAAATCTTGTATTGCATGTTGCCGTCGCCTTCTTTGTACATGGCTAAGCGCATGCCGACCTGCAACCGGATGCTGTCGTTATCAAGCGTGAACCACGGGTTGATGTCGACGGCAAAGTTATGGCGCAGCGAATCGAAAGCGTTGCTGCGATTGAAAAGGTCGAAATTCACATTGCCGCCGAACATGTTGTTGTCCAGTTGCGCTTTGAAGTTGACCGCATTTTCGTTATACTTCACGTAACCGCTACCGTCAGGATCGGGCACATAGTTGGGCACATACATGTCATCCAGCTTGTTGTGCGCATATTTGTAACCAAGTTGCAGATCATAATTCAACTGTTCGGTTTTGAAATGCGACGAACGTATCCCGATATTGGCATCGGCGAAGAAATAGCGTTTGCGTATGTCGCCTTTGGCAAAGGATGTGTCGATCGGAATACCGGCTGCGTCCACGGCGCGCGTATTGTATCCGTAATTATAGGCTGTTGTTCCCGAAGCTCCGGCATCTCCGTAAAGGATGGCGCTGTGAAGGAATTTTTGCCCGTACACTTTCCCGACAGCATCCGTATTCCCGGCAAATACCTTTTCGCCATTATCCAGTTTTACTTTACCCGTCGCACCGTTGTATTTGAAAAATCCGCCTGCCGCATAGTCTTTGCTCCGCAGCGTGTTGAAAGCGGCTTCACCCAGTACGTTCGGAATACTGCCCGCACCCGCGCCGGCTTTTATATACCCGTGGTAGAGCTTCGGTTGCGGAAGCGGCTGCAATTTGGCCGGGGCGATCGGGCTGACGTCGAACCGGGTGTCGATGCGCCGCGACCGGATGGAGTACTCAAACGCGGGCTTGATGCTGAAGGAGTCTTTCAGGCTGGGTAATGTGCTGATTTTTTGCGCATCGGTGACCGACGGCTCATACGGACGCACCAAAACCAGTTCCCGGTTCAGGTTGTCCTTTTCCTGTGCAAAGGATGTGACAAGCGACAGGTGACAAATGATGAAGAAGCACCATACGGGATACTTTGCCATTCCACCCCCGATCCCTGAAAGGAAACCGATGACTTCCGGCGCTTTGCAAAAGTCCCCTTCAGGGGATTCAGGGGTAATATTGATGAACCGGCGCATATTTTGCTGTTTTATAATTCTAATTTTCACGACAATTATTAATTATTAATTGTTAATTATTAATTGTTAATTTCAATCTCCAGGTCTTCCTGCTTTTGTTCTTTCACGGCGTGAGTCCTGTCTTCGAGCGCTTTCTTCTTATTGGTAGCCAATTCGAGGATACCGTCGTCCTTCGACTCGTAATTGTCGATCACGCTTTGCAGGGTGTGGATTGCCTGGAAATCGTCCTTCCCGGCCGCATAGATGTCGCTCAGCAGGATAAAACTCTTGGCCATCCAGTATTGATGCGGCGTGTTTTTGGCTGCAAAGTCGAAAATTTCATCCTCGGCTTCTTTCATCCTGTTTTGCTGCAACAGTATCTCGATGATGTAATACTTCGATTCGGCGCCTTCCACGCTGCTCACTTCCCCGGCTACTTTGCGGTATTCGGTCAATGCATTGGCCAAGTCTTCGCTTTCGCGATACGATTGCGCCAGGATAAATTCGGTTTCGCGGATATTCTCAGCCGGAAGGTCTTTGTTATCCAATACTTTCCGGGCTGTTTCAATAACCTCCCTGTAGCTTTTCAGCCGGTACTGGCAACGCATGATCCCGATGCGGGCATCCGTTATGTTGCCGGCAATTTCGGCTTCTGCTTCGAGCCGCCGGTACGATTGCAGCGACTCTTCGTATTCGCCCCGGTTGAAGTAGATGGCCGAAGCCGACATCAAAGCCTGTTCGGAGAACATGCTGCGCGGCTGGGCGATGACATATTCGAAACCGTTCATTGCCTCGTCTAACCTGCCGTCGCGCAAGCGGCAATCGGCCAGGTAAAAGGTGGCGTTGATCTTGAAACTACCCTGCGGGAAACGTTCGAGGTAACTGTTCAGGCTGGTGGAAGCCTTTTCGCAGTTGCCGGACATGTACATGTTTTCGGCCACCTTATAGGTGAGCGAGTCCTGTTCGCTGAGGCTTACATTACCCATTTTTCCAAGACTTCCGGCGTATGCGATATAACCGTCGGCATCGTTCATGTCTACGTATACGTTCTTGATACCGGTAAGCGCATTACGCGCATCGGGCGACGACGGGAAATCGGCAATCAGCTTTTTGTAATATTCCAGCGCTTCCCGGCCGTTGTCCATGTTGTAGTACACCAGACCCAACTGCAGCATCGCCCTGCTCACATAGCCGCTGTTGGGATAATCGGCAATCAGGGTTTTGAATGAACTGATGGCTTGCTCATTTTTACGCAATGTTACATAAGCTTTGCCGATTTCGAACAAAGCGTCATCTACATAGCTCGATTTCGGATAAGAACCGAGAAGCTGGGTCAGCGTCTCGATCTTTTTTTCTTGACGGTCAACCAGTCCGTAGGTAAAGCCTTTTTGGAAACAGGCGTAATCGGGTGTCGACAGGTTGTATTTCCAGGCCTGGTCATAGCTTTCAAGCGCCGTCCAGTATGAAGGCTGCATGAACTGGCAGTCGCCGATACGGTTGTACGAGTCGGCAACGGTTTTGGTAGCCACATTCTTCATCAGGCTTACATATTTCTGGAACCAGCCCAGCGCCTCTGCGTATTTCTTCTGGCTGAAAGCCGCATAACCCAATCCATAGCCGGCTTGCCGGTACTCTTCGGTTTGCGCTGCGCCGGGCATCGACAGGTAACTTCTGTACAGTGCGTATGCTTCCTGGAAATCTCCTTCGCGGTAGTACGATTCGGCTTTCCAGTAGTTGCAGCGGGCGGCTATCTTATCGTCATACCGGGCATATTCGAGCGATTGATCGAACAGTCCTGTCGCTTCGCCGAATTTCAGGTCGTTGAACAGTTCCAGTCCCCGAAAAAAGGCTACACGCTGGTAAGCCCGCTTGATCTTGTCGTCCCTTACCCTGATTTTTTCGATGGATTCGAGCGCCAGGCGATAGTTGCGCGTAGTGGTGTAGGCTACTACCAGGTAATTGTAGGCCTCATCCACCTTGTCGGAATACGGGTATTTAATAATGTATTCGTTG
The DNA here is from genome assembly GCA_031264715.1 of Bacteroidales bacterium. Lineage (GTDB taxonomy): Bacteria > Bacteroidota > Bacteroidia > Bacteroidales > UBA4181 > JAIRLS01. Next base: position 1,278 of record JAISDP010000266.1, on the reverse strand, counting down.
AAACTCCGGATGGCTTCGTTGAAGGGCGACATCAGCAACTCATAGCTCAGCACGGCAAAATTAAAATGCGCGTTCTCCTGTGCATCGGGGTCATCGTTCATCTGCGCGGCAGTAGAAAAAGCCAGGCGCGCCTTCTGCTTATCGCCCGCCTTGATGTAGCAATCGCCCAGGTGGCACAATGCGTTTTGCCCCAGCGAACTGGCGCTGTGCGATGCTTTTTCGAAATACTTGATAGCATTGGTGCAGTCGCCGGTCTGGTAATAGGAGAAGCCCAACTGGTAATTGTCCTCCACCGAAGGACTTTTGCTTTTTACATAACTTTCCAAATACGGAATCGCTTCCCTGTAGCGTCCCAGGCGGTAGTACGATTCGCCCACCACGCGCATCACCTCGTCCCTGCGTTTTGCGTTGACCGAGTCGAGCAGGCTGGGTGCATATTCGATCACCTGTTCGTATTTTTGCTGCATGTAGTATATCTGTGCGATATAATAGGGTGCAATATCCGAAAAAGCATCGTCGTTACGCAGTCTCAGGAATCCTTGCAGCGCGGTTTCGTAATTCTTGTCGATATAATTGATGTGCGAATAGTAATAAAGCGCCGGGGAAGCATATTTCGAATCGCCATCCTTGACCTGGTAGAACGAAGCGCGCGCCTTGATGTTATCGTGCTCCATGAAATAGCTGTGCCCGAGCAGGAAATGGTATTCGGCAGCCTGTCCGGTGTCCAGGTCGCGTGGCGATACCATCTCGAACCGCTCAATGGCTTTCTTGTACTTCTTATTGTTATAATGGTACCGCGCCATACGGAAATTGGCGTACGGCGTTTTGGGATTGTCGGGGTTATCGCTGATGAAACGCATCAAGAGGCTTTCCGCATCAGGCTGATTCAGTTCTATGGCACACAATGCAGTGAAATATTGTGCATTGGAATATAAATAGTCGCGCTTGTCCGCCGCGGTTTCCATCACCTCGGCAAAAAGTTTGCGCGCCGCGGTATATTTCTCCTTCTCGAAAAACGCAACCGCTTCTTTGTAAAGCTTATCGGGATCGTACTGCTCAATGGATTTTTGCGCGAAAGCGACGTCGTGGCATAATGCCCACATCGCTACAACACAAGCGACGAAGATTCTTTTCGGCATATCGTATCGTTCGATTAATCGTTCATATAAAAATCCCGTAAAAGTACGGATTATATTCCGAAAAAACTGTCCGTCGGAGGGTAAAGAAATGAACAGTGAAATGTTAATAAAAACTCCGTTCATTCCTTTTTGAAGAGTT
>JAISDP010000108.1 GCA_031264715.1 Bacteroidales bacterium | reverse complement strand
GGGATGGAAAACAGGAGGAGCGTGTGCAAGCAGAGACAGGCGCATATGTGGAACGCGATAGGGTATTCCGAAATTGCGGGGGCATCCTTTTAAGTTGTAGGGGCGTCCTTTTAAGTTGTAGGGGCGTCCTTTTAAGTTGCAGGGGCGTCCTTCTAAATTGCAGGGGCGTCCTTCTAAGTTGCAGGGGCATCCTTCTAAGTTGTAGGGGCGTCCTTCTAAGTTGTAGGGGCGTCCTTTTAAGTTGTAGGGGCGTCCTTTTAAGTTGCAGGGGCGTCCTTCTAAGTTGCAGGGGCGTCCTTTTAAGTTGTAGGGGCGTCCTTTTAAGTTGTAGGGGCGTCCTTCTAAGTTGTAGGGGCGTCCTTCTAAGTTGTAGGGGCGTCCTTTTAAGTCGTAGGGGCGTCCTTTTAAGTCGTAGGGGCGTCCTTTTGAGTTGTAAGGGCGTCCTTTTAAGTCGTAGGGACGTCCGCTGAAGTTACAGAGACATAACGCCAAATTGAAAATACGTCTTGCTGAGTTTTTGAGATGCGCTGTGCGCGGATAGGGATGCAGGAATATTCCGAAAACTGCGATAACAAAGCCAGACCCGCCGTTTATCATCGAACGGGACACCGCCTGATTCAACCCTTCAGGAAAGATTGAACCGTGTTGTGCGATTTTTTGTTATCATGCTGTTCATCGCACAACAAAGTATTTATTTTTTTGTATAAAAAACACTGTTGTCCGGTAAAAATAGCAAATTAATCAATAATGCTTTGTATTTTAGAAATATATGATGCAATTCCATAACATGGGCTTGTTTTTTTCGAGTAATTCCAATTGTCGCATTGCGGATAAAAATTGATTTCGCCATTACAACCCCTACAGGCCCTACAGGCCTGACGCCGGCAGGCGTCTAATTTGGATAACCCCGGGCAAGCCGCAGGCGCAGCCCGGGGTAGAGACCGGCGACATCCCCGTCCGAACTGCGAAGCAGTTCAAAAACCTTATTTCTACCTAATTTCCCAAACAAAACAACCTCAGTAGGCCCGGAAATCACACATACAATAACCTCATTACCTGATTGATAAACGCATTTCGCTTTTACAGGATTCATGTCAAATTTAATAAGGTAATGAGGTCGGAAAACTTTTATGCAACAATCTGCTACTGAGGTTGTTTTGTTAGAAAAAATAAGGTGGAAATGAGGTTCAAAATACTGTTCCCATGATAATCCCCGAAGGGGAAGAAGAGACAGGCGGTACATGTTTTTCTATTGACATGTTTTCCCTGACGGGAAATATGTTCTACCGATCTGCCATTCCTGACGGGATTTCCGCCAATGATGAAACGTTGCCCATCAGGGCATTCATAGCAATAGAATCAATGCGGAAGACATCAACAAATCTCCGTAGAAGATTCATGATATGAAACCTCATACGGGGTTTTTGTCGGCGCACGTTCTTCTATTGATATGGTTTCCCTGACGGGAAATGTATCAAAAACAGTGTAACAAAATATTAACCATTCTTTGATGAGCCGGATATTTACCATATATGATGGTGTCTCACCGCATAGGGTGACGATCCTTACCTTTTCACTGCTCTTTCATCAAGTCGATGCATACGCCGGCAGCCGCAAATCAAGCGGGGCTGTTCGTGAGTAACCTTCTTTAGACACGAAGATACAAAGGCGCGAAGATAATTCAGGATAATTCCGCCATTTGGTCATTGACAGTTTCAACAAGATCGTCAACGGCATCGGTACCGGCTTTCACACATTCTTCCCAAACAGGTCTTGTTATTTTGCGTATGATAGAGGTGTATATGTTCAGCAAACTGGTTGTTTCATCTTCGGTTGCCGTATCGTCCAATTCCGGCGGCGGAATTTCCAGCCCTATTCTTTCAAGGAAGTCCTCTATCATTTCCAGTTTTTTCCTCTGCATTGCTTCTTTCCAAACTAACTCTTCGATCATGTTTGTAAGATCGTCCAATACTTTTCTTTGCTGTGCCACAAAATCGTTAAATTCTTGATCCGAAGAATCCGAAGGGTCTGCAAAAAGCAACTTGATCCGTTTAAATATGTTGTTCATGGCTAAATAAATTAGGTTTGGTTCACCTCTCCCGGCATAAATCAAGCAGCCCGTTGATAATGGTTAACGGATGCGGCGGATGCCCGGGAATGTACAGGTCAATGTAATGCAGCGCCACAAAACTGCGGTCAATTGCCGGACTATCGGCAAAAGAGCCTCCACTGATTGCATCGAAACCTGCAAGTACAATGATTTTTGGGTCGGGTATTGCATCATAGCATATTTGGAGCGCTGCCGCCATGTTTTCGCTGACAGGTCCGGTGATAACGATACCGTCGGCATGACGCGGCGATGCGACAAACTCAATACCAAAGCGTCCCATGTCGAAGTTCACATTCGAGCAGGCATTCAATTCCAGCTCAGCGCTATTATCGCCGCCAGCCGAAACATGCCGCAGTTTCAACGATTTTTTGAACAGCTTGCGAACAGAAGGGCGTACCAGCGCCGGATCGACAACAACAGGCACATCATGGCCTTCGGTAACCATCAACCTCGAAAGATCGTTGGTTGCCAGGCGGTAGTCATTGGTAAACTTGATTTTTTCGGGAAAAGCGCGCGCGCATAAACCACAGAAGTTGCATTTGGCCAGATTGATGCGAACAGGAGATATTTCTATAGCCTCCGACGCACAAAAATCTTTAAGGATTTCTTCGTTGACCGGTTTGTTGGAAATAACCGGACGCCCCCTGAAACTTTGGTGCAAATGAACATCTGCTACGTCTGGAATATATTGCTTGCCCTGCCGGTGTAATATTTTTAACTGATCGAACATCGAATGTTTACTTTATCGAGGAATACCCCGATTCAAACTTCGTGCAATAATACAAAAAAATAATACGCAAAAACAGTTTTTATTTATTATGACCGCTTATGATCCACGCCAATTATTAAAACCTGAATTTTTATTATATTTACACCCTGTTTTTCATGATCAATCATCAATGTAATATGGATACGGATAAATCACTGTACCCGCTCAAGTTCACGCCTGTATTGAAGGAGCGCATCTGGGGCGGAACACGTTTGAAGACGGTTTTAGGAAAAAAGCCCAAAATGGAACATTGCGGCGAGAGTTGGGAATTATCAGGCGTTCCAGGCGATGTATCGGTGGTTGCCAACGGATTCCTGCAAGGAAACAGCCTGCAGGAACTGATCGAAATATACATGGGCGACCTGGTGGGCGACCGGATTTATAACCGGTTCGGGATGAAGTTCCCGATACTCGTCAAGTTTATCGATGCGCAGGACGATCTTTCGATACAGGTGCATCCTGATGATCGGCTGGCAGCCGAACGTCACGGATCGTACGGTAAAACCGAGATGTGGTATGTAATGGAAGCCGGCAGGGACAGCAGCCTGATCGTGGGCTTCAACCAAAAGATGGACAGGGAGAAATACATGCAGGCGTTGAAGGATAAGAAACTGAAGGACATTATGAATTTCGAGAAAGTAGCGCCGGGCGATGTATTTTTTATACCGGCCGGACGCATACATGCCATCGGGAAAGATATACTGCTGGCCGAAATACAGCAAACGTCGGACGTAACATACCGTATTTATGACTGGGACCGCGTGGATGACAACGGGAAACCGCGCGAATTGCATACCGAACTTGCATTGGATGCTATAGACTACAGCCTGCAAGACGAATATAAGACCCGTTACCGGAAACCGTCGCAGGAAAGCGTCGAGCTGGTAAACTGCCCGTATTTTACCACCGGCCTTGTATGTCTTGAGCAACCGATGGAAAAAGATTACCAAAACCTGGATTCGTTCGTGATCTATATATGTACGTCGGGAGCTTGCTCCATCCGGTGGGGAACAACCGAAAGCCTGGACATCCGCAAAGGCGACACGATACTCATACCCGCCGTACTGGAAGGAATCCGGCTGATACCGTCGGAATCAACAGAATTGCTGGAGGTGTGCGCCGGTAACCGGTGATGGATTTGCTTCGCCTTGCGTCCCGTTCAATAATTCGCGCCGTATTCCATTTCAAAAATCTCGTGCCGGTCAAATTCTCCCCAGTATTTGAGGGCCAGGGTACGGATTTGTTGCCAATACGGTTCGGTAAGGCTTCCGTACCGGCGTATGGCATCTTCCACATCTTTGCGGATTTGCTGGGCATATACCGTTTTTAGCTTCAGTCGGAGCGTTTTGTCTTTGAACGTAAACGAGGCTTCGGGACGGACCGCTTCACCCGCAGCCACGCTGATAAGCCCGTGGCCAAGCGTGCCGCCGGTGCTTACCTGCAAACCGTCGTTCATGCAGCTGACCGGCTGCTGCGATCCGGCATAACTCACTACCACAATATCATCCACGCCGATATTGAAAAACTCCCTGGCGCGGATGCCCATCTTGACGCCTATAATGGCGTAAATACCCAAGTGGCCGTGCAGTTCGTTGGTAAGTACTCCTGCCCGCCACTCGCTGCGGCCGTGACGGGGTATCAGGTCTTTCATCACCGCTGCAACATCGGCGGCATACAGGCTCGTATCTTCCGGGAAACCGTAAAAAACACGGCTTTCACTGTCGGGCTTGCCTTGAAGAATCTGCACAACCATCTCCTTTGCTTTTCCGGCCGCATCGGGATCTGCCAGCGAATGTGCCGAAACGGTCCGGCTGATGTTTTCAGAAGTAAACAGTTCCGGGGCAAACAGGTAAACTACCGCCAAGTCGTCCCACATTTTCATGTGACGGGACAGCGCTACCGGCTGTAAAACGCCGCTGCTGTGCGTTTCTTCTATTTTCTTCGCATATGCGCTATGATCCACACGGGAAATCATATCGACGTATGTCCCGTCAATTAAAATTTCCTGCCGGCCCTCTCCCGACACAATGTCCACCCGGATACCGGAGGCCTGCGCCTTGTCGGCCGACAGGTGGTCAGCGTCGTAATTGCTTCCCTTCAAGGGTTTGGCCGAGCTGTTATACCAGATCACTTTCTCGATCCGGTCTTTCAATTGAGGTTTGGCGGCCAGCACATCGCTCAGGTTGGTCAGCGTTCCCAGGCATACGAAAACGACTTTCTCTTCTTCGCCTTCCAGCGTCTGTATGATCAGATCCGCAGCCGTTTGCCCGGGTACGGCAATATTCGCCGTATCGCCCCAGTTGATCTGTTCCGACTGCCGCCGCCATGCAGGAGGCCGGATATTCAGCGCATGCCCCGCTCCTACCGGTATTCCTTCGTGGTG
>JAISDP010000198.1 GCA_031264715.1 Bacteroidales bacterium | reverse complement strand
TTAAATAATTGATTTTAAATTATATATGCAATTTAAAGAAGATGAAAATGTATTACGATGTATGGGGTTTCATATGATGAATCTCCTACGGAGATTGGTGGATGTTCTCCGCATTGATTCTATGGATATGAATGCCCTGACGGGCAAAGCGTGCACGGAATGTTTCGTGCTTGCGATCGGATGCCGGAAGGCATCCAATGTTGATAACCTCGTGTAAGCGAAGCGCAACACGGGGTACGAAGTACAGCGCTATCCCGCAACCCGTAGCGGGTTGAACTGCTGCGCAGTTCAGACGGAGGAGAGGCATCGGCCTCTACCCCGGGCTGCGCCTGCGGCTTGCCCGGGGTTATCCAAATTAGACGCCTGCCGGCGTCAGGCTGCGCCTAAAAACAGGAAAAACATCCCAACGATCATGAGAACCAAATCTATAATTTTAGCTTTTATGTTCCTTTCTTTAAAAAATACGATCCCTCCGGCAAACGAAACCAAAACACTGCTACGCCTGATTAATGAAATAATGGATATCATCGCTCCGGTACACGAAAGGGCATATAAATAGGCAAAGTCTGTCAACATTAAGAAAAGAGCAATAAAAAGAATACTCCATTTAAAACCGGGATTAAATTTTCTTTTAGGATGTGACACCTTGGCTACCAACATGACAACTGTTATGATAAGACATTGGTAAACACTGGTCCAAAACTGTACCGTTACGACATCAAACTGCTGCATCAGAAACTTTTCGTATAATTCACTTAACGAACCAATTAAAGCTCCCAAAAATGCAAAAACAATCCATTGGTTCCTGGAGAATTTAACCCCTTCTTTTTTACTGGATGATGATAAAAGAAATAAGGATACCATCGTAATGAAAACGCCAATCCACTGGTATATATTTAATGCTTCATGAAATATCATCATTGCCAGCGCTAAGGTCATCACAGGACGAGTTGCATTAACAGGTCCCGTAATTGTTATCGGCAGGTTCTTGATGGCTGAATATCCGAACAGCCACGCAGATACAATAATGGCCGCCCGTAAGAATATATACGGATGAGATTCTATTGACAATGCGGGAGCATAAAATAATGTATTGATGATTCTGTCAGGGTAAAGATAAGAAACCAATATGGCCGGTGACAATAGCAGAAATGCAAAAAGTGTACTGAGCAACAGTACAGGTAATATGGCGCTGTTATTTACCGCCATTTTTTTACTTATATCATAGCATCCATTAAAGAATGCCGCAACAAAAGCAAGAATTACCCACATATCCGTTCATATTCCTTTTTGGCAAAAGTACAGGGACTGATTCGAAGAAAATTTGTCGTAGATTAAAAAATATGGTCACCGGTGGTGTTCCAGGCTTTGTTCGATATGTTCACCTATTTGGTTTTGGCCATAACTCCCGGATATATCCATGATTCGCCGGAGCAAGTCTACATTCATTTCTGCTTTTTGTTGCACCGCTCCGAAATAATCCGGGGACAACGAATAGAAATACGCCAGTTCGCCGAGCAATTGATCGGCGTACCCGGTAAGTTCGGTATTTGCCTGGCCGGTCATTTCCGCCTGATACAAAGCTTCGGCCTGTAGCAACGAAAAGAAGTCATAGGGAACCCTGGACGGGGGAAACAGTTCAAGCCCGCGGCTGAGTACCTTTTCGGCGCGATCCTTCCTGTCTTCGGCAAGCAGTTGCATCGCCAGGCGTGTGTACAGGTAGCGCGCCCGCACTACCGTCAAGGTACGCAGATGGTGACTGTCCAGCCATACCTTAGGGTCATTGATGCCATTCCACCGGAACGTATTCATCAACCGGTCATACAGGATATCCGAATCAATATGGCCCGTGTTCAGTATGCTCTCGGCAGGCGTCCTGATGGGTACCAGGCGGTAAGCGGCGCCTTCTAACTGCATGTAATCGTCGAGACCCACCGTACCGCTGTGTTTACAGGAAGTCCAGTAAACAGGACGTTCCCAGTTATTGGCTGCAATAATCTCGAGCACCATCCACTGTTCCTTCATCAGGGCCGACGAGGGGATGCGGAAAGGAAGCGAGTCGAGCGCCAACGCAGCATCCTTGGATTTCACAGTGCCGTTGGCCAGCGCTTTTTGCAGGTCTACCGGTATGGAAAAGCTGCGACTCATGATGTAATCCAGTTCCATGCCCGGTTCGGGTATCAGCTTGGTATGCGGGTCGTCGCTGTCGATAAAGTCGAGCGCCTGCTGCAACGGTATTGTATCCTGGAAACGATTGATGGCATATACCACATCGCGCCGTCCGCGCAGGTACTTCTCTTCGGGAAGCGTCACGGGCAGGGGTGGCGAATCGTAGCTTGCCAGCTTCATCTGACTGATGTACCAGTCGGCGCGGAGCAGCATCAGGTTCACCACACGCACGTCGGTACGCACACCTTCTACTTCCTGCAGATACCATAGCGGAAAGGTATCGTTGTCGCCCACGGTGAACAGGATAGCATTGGGAGCGCACGAGTTCAGGTAATTGTAAGCTATATCGCGGGTGATATAACGTCCCGAACGGTCGTGATCGTGACAGTTCTGTTGCACTAAAACGGCAGGAATGGAAATCGAGAGCAGGCAAGCTGCCACGGCTGCCCCCTTTACAGGAATTTTCCGGCTCAACATGTCGTAAATGGCAGCTACGCCCAACCCGATCCATATCGCGAATGCGTAGAACGAGCCTGCATAAGCGTAGTCGCGTTCGCGGGGTTGCAGCGGCGTCTGGTTCAGGAAAATAACGATGGCGATCCCGGTCATAACAAACAAAGCCATCACCACCCAGAAATATTTTACATCGCGTTGCAGCTGCCACAACAATCCTGTCAATCCTAATATAAGCGGAAGCATGAAATACCGGTTACGTCCGGCATCGTTTTTCATGTGTGCCGGCAAGTTATCCTGCGGACCAATCCGGGGCGTATCCATAAACGGCACCCCGCTGATCCAGTTCCCGTTAAGGATACTGCCATCGGCCTGGACATCGTTTTGCCTTCCGGCGAAATTCCACATGAAGTAACGCCCGTACATGTGCCCCAGTTGGTAGGTGAAGAAAAAACGGAGGTTTTCGAAAAAGGTCGGTTTATAAAGGTTCGCATCTTTCCCGTCTTCTCCCGTCACTCTCACCGGGCGTCCCCTGATCTTGCCCCAGGACTTGTACATTTCGATATGCGACGGGTCGGGGCTGTACATTCTTGGGAACAATGTACAGAAACGCGAATCGTAGTCGATCTTTACATTTCGTTGTACTATTTCGTAACGCCCGTTCAGCCTGGCATATGCCGGAGCAGTTTCCCTCCTCCCCTCCTCGGGTGCATTGTAGTACTGCCCATAGAGGAACGGACGGTCGCCGTACTGCTCGCGGTTGAGATACTCCATCAATGCAAAAACGTTGTCCGGACTGTTTTCGTCCATCGGCGGGTTGGCCAGCGACCGGATCACGATCATGCTGTACGACGAATAACCGATGATGATCACCGTTACCGAAAGCAAGATGGTGTTCATCAATTGCTTCCGGCGCGTGTAGGTATACCGGATGCCCGATGCCATGGCCGACAATAGCAGCAGGATGTATATCAAAACCCCGGTATTATAAGGCATACCGAAAGTATTGACGAACAGCAGCTCGAAATATCCTGCGATCTTCACCACCCAGGGGATAATCCCGTAAAGGATACCGCCCAGAATCAAGCCGGAGCACAATATGGCAAGGATCACACCTTTGCGGGCAGGTTCGTACTTGCGGAAATAATAGACCAGCACCATGGCGGGTATGGCCAGCAGGCTGAGCAGATGCACGCCGATAGATAGCCCTATAAGGTAGGCAATGAGCACCAACCAGCGGTTGGCATAGGGTTGATTGGCCGCTTCCTCCCATTTGAGCATGGCCCAGAACACAATGGCCGTGAAAAACGACGAAGCGCCGTACACTTCACTTTCCACCGCCGAAAACCAGAACGTATCGGAAAACGCGTATGCCAATGCCCCAATAGCGCCGCTCGCAAGAATGACAAAATTTGAAATTTCGGGGTTGGAGCTGGATGCTTGGAAGTTGGCTTCTTTAGAACCTGGAACCCGACAGACTCTTCGTGCAATATGCGTGATGCTCCAGCACAGGAACAGGATCGTAAATGCACTGGTTAAAGCCGAAAACACGTTCACCATCCAGGCAACTTTGGCAGCGTTGGGTGCAACTATGGCAAACATGCGTGCCATGAGCAGGAACATGGGCGCTCCCGGCGGATGCCCCACTTCAAGTTTATCGGCAGCTGTAATAAATTCGCCACAATCCCAGGGACTCACAGTGGGTTCGGCGGTGAGCAGGTAAGTGATGAATGCTACAGCAAAGCAAAACCATCCGGTAATATTATTCAGAATACGGTATCGGCGCATGAAAGATTAATTTGTAACAAATATAACAGATTTTTATCGGAAATCACCCAAATTTCGTTGAACGGGTATACTTCAAATTAGCATGTCCGGAAGGGCAAGATACGGACAATAATCCGAAAGCCGTGAAATTCCATCCATTATTCTGGCATTATTTTTGTTAATGAATGAACGCTCACTTATTATTGAATATTCTAAAGTCATGGCACGCATATCCGATCCGGCGAAGTTGGAAAATATCAAGCAAGCAACGGTTTCGATGATTGTCGAAAAAGGTTACGGGGGAGCCTCGATCTCGGCCATAGCAGCAAAAGCGGGTGTCGCCGATGGTTACCTGTACCGTCATTATCCAGGCAAGACCGAACTTGTACGCGACCTGTTCAACGAAAGTACAGCCATGTTTTTTGACTATCTCCGGCAGGAATTGGAGAATTATACCACTTTCACCGACTTTATTACCCGTTATCACCGGGGATTAGTCGACCTCATCAATGAAAAAACAGACCATGCCAAGTTTTTTATCCAGTTGATCAACGATTTCACTTTTGAAATTGACGAAACAGCCAAACAATCCGTTCTCGATCTCTGTCACCGAACCCTCGAACGCGGACAGCGCAATCACGAAATCCCGGACACGTGCTCGCCTTTGGATATCTATACCGTCATAGTGATCGTTCCGCTGCAAATTTTCAGCCTTTATCTCAAAGGTTTTTTCGGAAAAATCACACTGGACGAGAAAACGGCGGCCATGGTGACCCATACCTGTTTAAAATTAATACGCCCGTCATAACGCTAACCCGGGCGGTTTTGAATGAGTCATGAATATCGAATATCCGATTACCTGTAACATAAGACCTGTTTTTTAATATGGCAATGAAAAAATATTTCAGTCTTTTCAGTCTTTTCTGCGTATGCAGCCTCTCGGCGCAAACCCGCCTGACGCTTGAACAATGCCGCAGCATGGCGCTCGAACACAACAAGTCAATAGCCATTGCGCAGGAACAAATCCATCAGGCTGTAGCCAAAAAGAAAGCGGCGTGGACAGGCTATTTGCCCAAACTCGACGCCAACGCTGCATATATTTACACGAATAAGGCTATTTCGCTCCTTTCGGAGGACAAATTTGCCCCGGTAGGCTCCGTGATGTCCGACGGTAGCTTCGGGTTCACGGCCGACCAGGTGAACAACCGGTGGACCGTGGTCGGCGGGCAGCCTGTTCCGCTCGATGCCGGCGGGCAACCTTTCAACCCGAAGACCAATCCCGAAAAAATCGAGTGGAAAGGTTATGCTTACCTCCCGAAAGAAGCGTTTACCGTGGACATGAAGAACAGCTTCCTGGCTATGGTTGGACTCACCCAGCCGGTCTATATGGGTGGTAAAATACGCGAATATAACAAAATAGCCGGATTTGCCGAATCCATTGCACAGGCGCAACTCACTGCCGAACAATCCGAAATACTGTACAGTACCGAGGAAAGCTACTGGCAGGTAGTTTCGCTGACCCACAAAGCGAAAATTGCCGGCGAATACAAAATCCTGATGACCCAACTCGATGCCAACCTGCAGGCGATGAACGAGGAAGGCATGGCTACCAAAAACGATGTCCTGAAAGTAAAAGTCCGTCTCAACGAAGTGGATATGTCGCTCACCAGGGCCAATAACGGCTTGCGTCTCTCGAAAATGGCGCTGTGCCGCATGATCGGCATGCCGCTGGACAGCGATATTGAACCGGAAGAAACGTTCGACGCCGGCGCGGATGCCCCTGCCGACAGTTCGGATGTCTGGAAAAACCGACCGGAGCTTCAAAGCCTCGATTACCTCACCCGTATTGCCGACTCGAAGGTGCGTATTGCACAGGCCGGCTACCTTCCTTCACTTGGCGTCACAGCCGGTTATCTCGTCTCGAATCCCAACCCGTACAACGGTTTTACGCACGACTTTGCAGGTAACTTCACCGTGGCCGTTGCGTTGCAGGTACCCATTTTTCATTGGGGCGAAAAGCGACAGCAGGTAAACGCTGCCTGTAGCGAACGCAACGTTGCCAAGCTGAAACGCGAGGAAACTGCCGAAAAAATCGAACTGCAATACACCCAGGCGCGCCTGCGGATCGACGAAGCCGGTAAGCGTCAGGCAAGCGCTCAAAAGAATCTCGAACAGGCCGAAGAAAACCTCCGTTATGCCAACATCGGCTTTGAGGAAGGCGTGATACAGGTTGCCGGCGTACTCGAAGCGCAGACAGCCTGGTTCTCGGCCTGCTCCGAAGCAGTGGATGCACGCATTGATATGAAATTGTGCCGGGTATATTTCAGTAAAGTCAGCGGAATGTTAAAAAATTAACCATAAATCATGGATGAACTTGGCGAAGCGATCTCACCGCAGGTAATCAACCTGGATCGCAAGAGCGGATTCGTCCATTCAACCGAAAATCAAAATTTAAAAATCGAAAATGAAAAAGTATAATCTATTAGCAGGATTTATCGGCCTCATCGTATTGATCGCAGGCCTTTGTATCGCCGGATGGATCGCTTTGCGTCCCGGGCCGCTGGTGTTGCAGGGCGAAGCCGAAGCCGCCGAAATGCGCGTGTCGGGCAAAGTTCCCGGGCGTATCAGTCATTTCTACGTATCGGAAGGCATGCCCGTGAAGAAAGGCGACACCCTGGCGCTGCTCGATAGCCCCGAGCTGACAGCCAGGCTGGAACAGGCACAGGCAGCCGTTGCCGCTGCCGAAGCGCAGAACCGCAAAGCGCATGTCGGAACGCGCAGCGAACAGATCGCCGCCGCTTACGAAATGTGGCAAAAAGCCGAAGCAGGCGTCGAAATAGCACAAAAGTCGTTCACCCGCGTGCAAAACCTGTACAAAAAGGAAGTAGCCACCGCCCAGCAGCGCGATGAAGCCGAAGCGCAGTATAAAGCCGCCGTAGCCACTGCCAGGGCTGCTAAATCACAATATGATATGGCCATGAACGGCGCGCAGGCCGAGGATAAACAGGCCGCATTAGCGATGGTCGACCGGGCCAAAGGCGCCATGGATGAAGTAGCGTCGTACATGCGCGAAACGTCCCTCATCTCGCCAATGAACGGAGAAGTAACCGAAATCTATCCCAAAGCCGGCGAATTGGTCGGTACCGGATCGCCCGTCATGAGTATCGCCGATTTGGACGACATCTGGGTAACTTTCAACATACGCGAAGACCTGCTGCCCGGCATCGGCGTCGGCAAAGAACTGAAAGTATCCGTCCCTGCGCTCGGACGACAGGATGTTACGCTCAAGGTGAATTATATCAAGGCGCTGGGCAGTTATGCCACCTGGAAAGCCACCAAAGTAACCGGCGAATATGATGCCAGAACATTCGAAGTACGCGCCAAACCTGTCGGAAAGGTTGAAGGCCTGCGTCCCGGGATGTCGGTGTTATATTCCTTCGAAAATAAATAGACGGAAATGTCATCTTCACGGTTCTACCATCCTGCGTTCATACGCTCTTGCGGCCCTGTTTTCCGCCGTGAATGCAATCGGATGTTGCAGCATCCCATCTATTTGGTGATGACACTGCTGCTTCCGCTGGTATGTTATGCCTTCTTTGCATCGATGATGCGCGACGGTATGCCCATGCAACTGCCTATTGCAGTGGTCGATCAGGACAACAGCGCCCTGTCGCGCAATATCGTACGGCAAATAGGCGCTTCGCCGCAATTGCGGATTGTATCGCACCTGGGAAGTTATACCGAGGGCCGTGATGCGATGCAAAGCGGACATATCCTTGGGTTCATCATCCTGCCCGCCGACATGCAGGCCGATGCCATGGCCGGACGCCGACCCGAAGCGGCGTTCTATGCCAACAACAGCTATCTCATCACCGGATCGCTCGTCATGCGCGACCTGACCACCATTACTACCCTGGCGTCGGCCTCGCTCAACGTGGGTATACGTTCCGGACGCGGACAATCGCCCATGGAAATAGCCGCCAGCGTGCAGCCCGTCGCACTCGATTTCCACGCACCGGGCAACCCGTGGGCGAATTATTCGATCTATCTCTCTACCATCCTTTCACACGGACTGTTGCAGATACTCATCCTGCTCGCCACCGTATATGTGGTTGGCGTAGAAATGAAAAACGGTACTGCCGGGCAGTGGCTCGAGACCGTTCATGGTTCGTTGATCCGCGCATTGGTTGGGAAACTGTTGCCCTACACTTTATTATTCTCGCTCATGGTTACGGCAGGGAATACGCTTTTCTTCAAATATCTGCATTTCCCGTGTAACGGCAGCTTTTTTGCCGTGCAACTTGCCGGTATACTGATGGTCGTTGCCTGCCAAGCCACAGGTATCTTCATTTTCAGCTTGCTGGGAGATTTCAGGATAGCGCTCACCATTGCCGGCGTATTTGGCGTGCTGGGCATTTCCTTTTCAGGACTCACTTTCCCCATCGAAATCATGGACACGCCATTACAGGCTTTTTCGTGGATATACCCCATACGGTATTACTTTTATGTATACCAGGCGGTTGCCCTGCATGGCCTGTCCGCATTCCAGGCATTCCTGCCGTACCTGATGCTCACGGCCTTTGTGCTGTTCCCGCTCCCGCTCCTTTGGCGACTGAAACAGGTCGTGCAATCCGTACAACATTGAAAAAGCTTACCCTGTTTTCATCGAAAGTCCCATATTCAAATATTTAGAAGGTCAAATGAAACGCGCCATATTCGACTTGTTCCTCATCTTTCGCGAAGAACTCCGCAGTATTTTTTCCGACTCCACCATCCTGGTGCTGTTTTTCGTCGGGACGCTCGTTTATCCGTTGCTCTACAGTTGGATATACAATAACGAGGTACTTCGCGACGCTCCCATCGCAGTGGTTGACCTCAGCCATAGCGCACAAAGCCGCGATTATATCCGCCGGCTCGATGCTTCGCCCGATGTGGCCGTTGCCTGCCGCTGCGCCTCGATGACCGAAGCGCGTCAATACCTTGAAGACCGGAAAGCGCACGGCATCGTGCTGATACCTGCCGCTTTTGGCGATGACCTGGTGCAGGGACGACAGACGACTGTATCAGCCTACGCCGATATGAGCAGTTTTCTGTATTACAAAGGCTTGCTCACGGCGGTCAATTTTACAGGACAGGGCATGGGTGGCGAAATCCAGGTAAAACGCCTGATGGGGGCAGGCTACACTTCCGAACAGGCAATGACGATGGCCAGTCCCCTTCCTGCTGTTTTCACGCCTTTATACAATACCGGCGGAGGCTATGCCGGTTTCCTGATTCCTGCCGTGCTCGTGCTGGTGGTGCATCAGACCCTGCTGATGGGTATCTGTATCCTTGCAGCGATCAACCGCGAAAAAAACGGGTTCCGGCTGCTGGTTCCCATGAGTGAGCGCTACCACGGAACTGTTCGTATTGTAGGAGGAAAAGCGCTGGCCTACTTCTCGATATATTTCATGCTGATATTTTACGTACTGTTCCTGGTTCCGCGAATGTTCGGATTACCTCACATTGGAAATCCGCTTAGCGGGTATCTTTTCCTGGTACCGTTCCTGTTTGCTACGATCTTTTTTGCCATGATGATTTCCGTTTGCTTCCGCGAACGTGAACTGCCCATGTTGCTGCTGCTGTTTCTTTCGGTGCCGCTGTTATTTCTTTCGGGCGTAGCCTGGCCGCTGGAGAGCATGCCTGCTTTCTGGAGGTGGTTTGCTTACCTGATTCCGTCTACGCATGGCGTGCAGGGCTTCATCAAAATCAACTCGATGGGAGCGACCCTCTCGCAAGTCCGTCCCGAATATTTTGCACTTTGCCTGCAAATGATGGTATATTTGATCGCTACCTTCCTGGCGTACCGTTACCAGATCATACGCGCACAACGTGTGATGGCGAAGGAAAGCGGGATTTTGGACACAGGAATATCGTAATTGCTGAAAAATAAGCCGGGAAAAAGACCCATTGTATAGGGTGCAATTCAAACTGTCGCATTGAGGATAAAATTGCTTACGCCCTTTCAGGCCCGTTGGAGCTTGGTGCAGGTGCGTTTGTTGCAGTTCAACCCGCTACGGGGTTGCGGGATAGCGCTGTTCTCCGTAGTACCCCGAGCTGCGCTACGCTTGCACGGGGTTATCAACATTGGATGCCTTCCGGCATCCGATCGCAAACCTGAAACATTCCGTGCGTATTTTGCCCGTCATTACCTTATTAAATTTGACATGAATCCTGTAAAAGCGAAATGCGTGTATCAATTAGGTAATGAGGTCATTGTATATGTGCTTTCCGGGCTACTGAGGTTGTTTTGTTAGAAAAAATAAGGTGAAAATGAGGTTTTTCAATCATCATTGCCGGGATTTTCTACCGACATTTCATCCCTGACGGGACTTTGTCGATATTAACCGATGTGTCTTCTACCAATATGTCATTCCTGACGGGATTTCACCGAATGATGGAATGTTGCCCGGCAGGGCATTCATATCAATAGAATCGATGTGAAAAACACCAACGAAATCTCCGTAGGAGATTCATCATATGAAACCCCATACGGGCCATACGGGGTTTTGTTCATGGGTCGGCTGTATATTTCTATTGATATGGTTTCCTTGACGGGAAACTCATCAAAAACAGTGTAACAAAATATTAACCATTGTTTGATGAGCCGGATATTTACCATATATGATGGAGTCTCACCACCGCATAGGGTGATTAATGCAAACTGATACCGCGTATCTCTCCTTTTTACCCATACATACAATTCGTTATAGAGCCTATATAATCCTATGAATAACAGCATTAAAGCAACATTATTTTTTGTAGTTACAGTGTATTCCATATTGCTGAATGCACAGACTGATAAAACTGATATTTTCGACAAAGAATCGAAAACT
>JAISDP010000197.1 GCA_031264715.1 Bacteroidales bacterium | reverse complement strand
CATGCTGTTGAAGATATCGCAGACCGGCTGGATATAAGTTCAGCATTGGTACGGCGTCTGAAAGACAAGGCGCTTATCCGGCTGCGAACGGCCAAGCGGGTAAAGATGCTGCAAGGTTTTCTTGAGTAAGCCCCGCGTGCTTTCCCTTATGTATTCTCATGCTTTACTAAGGATTCTTTTTTTCCTGTAGCCGAGATATTCTTTTGCGGCAACTCCCAATATCAACAACACAACACCAACGGACGAAGCCAATGCTATTTTCTCGCCACGAGCGTAGTTTACAGGTTCGAACCGGAACACAATCTCGTGCTTGCCTGCAGGAACGGCCATGGCTCGCAACACATAGTCGGCGCGTATGTGCGGCGTCAGTTCCCCGTCGATGTATGCGTTCCAGCCCTTATCGTAAAATATTTCGGAGAACACGATCAGTTGCGGTATTTGCGAATGGTATTCGTACACAAGGTGGTTGGGTTCGTAGCTGACCAGATTAATGGAAGCTGTAGAATCGTCCCGGGCGATAAATCCTTCCAAGGCCGGTTGGTAACGTTTATCTACCACGGCTTCGCTGGAGGGATCGAACTCGCCAAGCGCTGCAATCTCGGCATCGGCATTGTCCACCCATTTGATGTTTCCTGCCGGCCAGGCATTACCCAATGCCCCGGGGTTGGCTTGCTTCATGAGCTGGCCTGTTTCCTTGCCGGCTACAATAAAGTATTTGGTGTTCAGCATATTCAGCACCGCCATATTTCCTTTGCCGATGTAGCGTTCAATCAATTCCTGGTACCGTTTCATCTTGGCGCCATGGTAACCGCCGATGGATTTATGAAAGAATGAAGTGGTGGCATCATTGAACGGATCGACAGAGAGATTGAGCACGCGGTAGTTCGGGTCTTTGTCCTGGAGGATATCCAGGTCGACCGGCGTGGGCTGTGCCGTATTAACGCCTTTCGGTTTAAAAGAGCTGTCGTTGAGGTATCGCTTATCCACTGTCCACAGGTCGATGACAATCAGCGCCGTCAGCAGGGCAATGGCAGGTGCGGGTTTCAGTTTTCCTTTCATCGTAAGCCACAAAACTGCTGCCGTACCCAATACGAACACAAAACTGCGGAAAGCATCCGTGCGGAGCGCCCATTCACGCGTGTCGCGCAAAGGAATTATCCATTCCTGATAATTGGCATCCGAGGCTGCTTCGAAACTGAAGAATAATCCCGGCGCCAGTGCGAACAGCAAAGCAATGATTCCCGTAATCAACGTACTTTTCCGCAATGCTTTCAATTTATCGGCAACAGTCAGGTTGCTGCCCAGCATTTCGTTTACGGCAAGGATACCCAACAATGGTACGGTGAGCATGGCAATCGTCAGGATCATCGAAACCGTTCGGAACTTGTCGTACATGGGAAAATAGTCGATGAACAGGTTGGAGAGGAATCCGAAATGCTGGCCCCATGCCAGTGCAATCGAAAGGATGGTAGCCGTGAACAGCCACCATTTCACCTGCCCTTTCATTACAAAAAGGCCCAGAACAAACAGAAAAACTATTACTGCACCGAGATAAACAGGTCCGGCCGTGCCACGTTCCTGCCCGCCCCAATATGTCAGGTATCGTGCCGCATCTGTAGCAGTGTTTCGCGGATATCCCCGTTTCACAAGAGCATCGTAAAGAGGCGATTTTTTTGCAGCATCGGCCGAAATAGGACCGCCTGCGAACGACGGGATGAATAAATCCATGGTTTCGGAAATTCCATAACTGTAGCCTCCGAGAATATAGCTTCGATCCAGTCCCCCGGTCTGGTCGCCGGTTTCATCGGTCAGTTCCGACTGCCCGCGCGTTGAATACGACGTATACTCCACAGTAAGCAGCATATTGGTGATGTTCACACCCACAGCCAGCGCTACGGCAATGACCATGGCCGCCGACGTTTTCACAAAACTGCTGTAGTCCTTTTCCCTGATGATACGGACAAACTCGAATATGATAAAAATCAATACGATGATACCCGTGTAATAGGTAATCTGCAGGTGGTTGGCTCGTATCTGCAAACCAAGCGCAAGACATACCACCAACACGCCCAGCCATATTTTTCGGCGGACATACGCCAGGTACAAACCCCCGATGATTGCCGGCATGTACGCCATGGCACGCATCTTGGTATTATGTCCCGCACCGGCTATCAGCATGAAATATGTGGACAATCCGTAGGCAAATGCCCCGGCAATGGCCAGCCAGGGGTTTACCCTGAAACACAACAGCATGATGTAAAATCCCAACAAAGCGAAGAATATCATGTATGTCGGCGAAGGCATGCCCAAACTAAGGAAAGCGCTCAGGTATGGCAACCAGCTGCCGTGATACCGCACGGATATCTGGTAAGCAGGCATTCCGCCGAATACGGCGTTGGTCCACAACGCTTCCTGACCGGTACGTTCCCGGTATTCGACGATTTCCTGCGAAGAACCGTTGGAATGTAAAACATCGCCCTGCCGGAGTTGTTTCCCGTCGAAAAATACCGGGCTGAAGTACACCATGGTAGCTAATACAAAGAGAACAACAGCTACTGCATGAGGTAAAACCTTTTTAATAATTCCCATTTAATTTTTTGATTTACAATTTACAATTTTTTGATCAAAAGACACTGTAACCCAATTGGTAAGTATTTTATAATGGTCTTGTCGCTCGTCATTATTCACTATTAATATTCAATGATTTACAAGTTTTATGTGCAATTTTGGCACATACATTTATAACAAGCAAAACTTTGATTTGCAAAGGTATCAAAAGTTTTTGATGCGTAAGTATAAAAACGATTTGGAAAGTAGCTTTTTATTGGATGTCGGGCTTTTGAGACACGAAAAAAGCCGCCCGAACTGAGCGGCTTTTGCTGCAAGAAAACACGTTGCCTGTGCTTAGGCAATGGGCTTTCTACTTGACAGTCATCTTCAACGGATTTTTCAGTTGTGCGGCAAAAGCAGCTACATAATCGAACCATGCCTCATCGGTTGGAAATCCCCATTGACTCCAGCCTCCACCAAAATAATAAGTAAACTTATCGCCTTTTTTATAGGGAGCTACTGCCAGCAAATGATCCTGTTGCTTCAGGTTTCCGGTCATTTTCCCATCGGGGATTACCGTTGCAACATAGTTGCGACCAGCCGGCACGCCTGCATCCGAGGTAGCTATTTCGCCAAAGGCATTGTATCCGCCTGCGATATCTGTTTTTGCGTTACCCGGATCCTCCTGGTGCAGGAAAATACCAGCCGCCACTTTTATATCGGTAAAATCGCCATCGAACGAAACTACCGCTTTATTCAACTGCGAACCGGCATCTATGGATATAACAATTTCTTCGGAATATATTTTTTTGCCAACAGGCAGATTGTCATAAGTTAATCTGAATGTAGTACGCAACGGACCGTTATCCAGCACTTTTTGCGTTGCATAATGATTGCCTACCCACAAGGTGTCGTTAACAAAGGGAGCAATGCCCCCAGCACCCAAAGCATGCCCTACTTTATAGCAATCAAGGCCTTCGCCGTGATCAACATGGTACGATTTACCGTTGTTAAGATCGTCATGGTAAAACTGGTCGACAATTAGCTTTTCGGTCTTTTTCAACCAGAGATCTACGCCATTGCTTGGGTTTTCATTGGCCAATGCCGGTCCGTACATGCGGAATACAACCCGGTCGTTTTCCCAGGCAAAATCGTCCTTGCGTTCGGGAATAAATCGACCGAAAGTTTTGGCAACCACCTGTTGTTTGGGCGTACCTTCCTTGATCAATAGTTCCACTGATTCTTTTGGCGCTAATGTTACCTGGAAAATGAGCATTTGCGGTGTCTGTTCACCAAGATAGATAACCTGATGTGCCAGTTCATCGCCACTTTGGGCATTTACTATTACAATCTTCGACACATCAACGGCAGGCAATTTGGCAACAATATCCGCCCAAGCCATCTCAACAGTCGTTTTTTCGCGGGCAACATCCGAAGGATTGCTCAGTTCGACAGTTATCCGGTTTACTTTACATGATGCGAGCGTTACAATGCTCAATATGATAATAACCCAATTTTTCATCTTTACTTAGATTTATGATTTAAAGCAAGTGCAAAATTAAACAACATTTGCTTCTTATTCAAAAAAATAAATGATCGATTACCGATTTTGTAAAGATGCTGGAAAAATTTTCGGAAACAAAACCATTCATGATGCCATTTATTATTGAACAGGTATCAGATAGTACTTCCTTTCCAAATCAAATTCCAGCTCGACGCCGGGAGGCGTATAATTTGGATAACCCCGGGCAAGCCGCAGGCGCAGCCCGGGGGATAGAGGCCGATGCTCCTCTCCCGTCCGAACTGCGAAGCAGTGCAACCCGCTACGGGCCGCTATGAAGTTGCGGTAGAGCGCTGTCCTCCGTAGTACCCCGTGTTGCGCTTCGCTTACACGGGGTTATCCAAATTGGACGCCTGCCGGCGTCAGCAGTTGCGCAGCCTGACAGGTTGGTATACGCAAGGCTTACGTATATCGTGCGCGTTTCCCGTCAGGGAAACCATATCAATAGAAAACGAGCGCCGCCACCGGATCAAAACCCCGTATGGGGTTTCACATGATGAATCTCCTACGGAGATTGGTTGATGTTTTCCGCATGGATGCTATTGCTATGAATGTCCTGACGGCAATGTTTAAACATCCTGTGCGTAGAGACGCGATGCATCGCGTCTCTACAACGCAATTCTAACTATGCTTAGAGACAAACGGGCTTAACTGCCGGAACGCCTCAAAAAAAGATTTAGCAAAATCACCCTACCTAACCATCTTTTTGTTTTCTTTGCAAATTCGTTTGGTTTGCGAATACGTGAACTGATGAGCCGGATGGTTCAAAAAGGACTAACCGGATGATAAATCTTAAAAACAGTAATCAACAAAAATGAAATTAGATGTATTGTTAGGGCTCCAATGGGGCGACGAGGGAAAAGGCAAAGCAG
Source organism: Bacteroidales bacterium (assembly GCA_031264715.1). GTDB lineage: Bacteria > Bacteroidota > Bacteroidia > Bacteroidales > UBA4181 > JAIRLS01. Next base: position 6,993 of record JAISDP010000197.1, on the reverse strand, counting down.
TGGATTTCCTGACTCCTCAGTACGACGTGATTGCACGTTTCCAGGGAGGCCCTAATGCCGGTCATTCTTTAGAATTCAACGGCATGAAGCACGTATTACACACCATTCCTTCCGGCATTTTTCATCCCGAAAAGATTAATATTATTGGTAATGGCGTGGTAATTGACCCTGTTGTATTCCGGAAGGAGATCGAGGCTTTGCAGGCACGCGGCGTCGACCTGAAAAACCTGTACATATCGCGTAAAGCGCACCTGATACTCCCCACGCACCGCCTGCTTGACGCTGCATCGGAAGCATCCAAAGGCATTTCTAAAATCGGGTCGACGCTGAAAGGTATCGGGCCTACATATATGGATAAAACAGGCCGTAACGGACTGCGCGTGGGCGATATTTTTACATCCGATTTCGAAGCCCATTACCGCCAATTGCGCGACAAGCACCTGAATATGCTGAAACAGTATGATTACCCGGCAGAATACGAACAGGAAGAAAAAACATGGTTCGAAGCGATCGGTGTATTGAAGACGTTCACGGTGCTCGACAGCGAATATGCCATCAATAAATACCTGACCGAAAACAAGAGTATATTAGCCGAAGGAGCACAGGGAACAATGCTTGATATTGATTTCGGGTCGTATCCGTTCGTCACCTCGTCCAATACCGTTTGTGCCGGAACTTGTACCGGGTTGGGCGTTGCACCGTCGCATATCGGAAAGGTATACGGCATTGTGAAAGCCTACTGCACGCGCGTAGGCAGCGGTCCATTCCCTACTGAACTGCTCGATGCAACAGGCGAGGAACTGCGGAAAAAAGGCAACGAATACGGTTCCACTACCGGCCGGCCGCGTCGTTGCGGATGGCTGGATCTACCTGCGCTGAAATATTCGATCATGATCAACGGCGTTACATCGCTCATCATGACCAAAGCCGACGTTCTGTCGGGATTCGATACCATCAAGGCGTGCACCCGCTATAAGGTGGACGGCCGGGTAACCGACCGGGTTCCGTTTGACGTAAATGCCAAAGTGGAACCGGTATATACGGAAATGAAAGGCTGGAGCAATGATATTACCGGAACGTCGTCATTCGATAGCCTTCCGGCAGAACTGAAGGAATATGTGGCTTTCATCGAAAAGGAAACCGGTGTTCCGTTCCAGATCATTTCGGTAAGCCCCGACCGCGAAAAAACCATTATTAAGTGAGGATTCTTCACTCTTCATTCTTAATTCTTAATTCTTAATTCTTAATTCTTAATTGATTATGTTTGCTCCTGATACTTACAAAAAGCGCCGCGATGAATTGCGGAAATTGTTGCCGGATGGGATAATCTTTTTCCCGGGTAATGCGGAAGTACCGTTCAACTACCCCGCAAATACCTACACATACAGGCAGGACAGTACGTTTATGTACTATTTCGGATTGCAGGAACCCGGTCTTACTGCCGTGATGGATATCAATGAGGGCTCGGAATGTCTGTTCGGCGATGATTCGACTATGGACGACATCATCTGGATGGGCCAACAACCGGTTATGAGCGACAAGGCGGCGGCCATCAAGATTGATAAAACGCAGCCTTACTCAGCTTTGGCCGGTGTTTTACAGAAAGCGCAACAGCAGGGCCGCACCATTCATTTCCTCCCGCCTTATCGTGCGGAAACGAAAATACACCTGTGGGAACTGCTGGGTATATTGCCCGCACAACAAAAGGAGAAAGCCTCCGTGTCGCTTATCAAGGCCGTTGTGAAGATGCGCACGTTGAAGGAACCGCAGGAAATAGAACAGATCGAAGCGGCGATCGACACATCTTACAGGATGCACACGTATATCATGAAGCATGTGCGTGCAGGGATGGTGGAAAGGGAGTTAGTGGGCGCCATCGAAGGCATTGCATCGGCGAACGGTGGTCCGGTGAGTTTTCCGGTAATACTGAGCATCAACGGGCAGATCCTTCACAACCACAGCCACGGCAACACAATGCGCGACGGGCAATTGCTGATCACTGACGCAGGAGCTGAAACCACGATGGGTTATGCCGGCGACATCACCCGTACAGCGCCTGTAAGCGGCCGGTTCGATGCGCGGCAAAAGGCCATTTATAATACCGTTCTGCAAGCCAACCTTAAAGTCATCGAGATGAGCCGCCCGGGTATATTCTATCGGGAAGTTCACCTGGCTGCAGCCCGTGTCATTGCCGATGGACTGAAAGATGCCGGCATCATGCGCGGCAACATGGACGATGCCGTTGCACAGGGCGCTCACGCATTGTTTTTCCCGCACGGTTTAGGCCATGCAATGGGCCTCGATGTTCATGATATGGAAAATTTGGGCGAAAATTATGTCGGTTATGATGATACCATTTCGCGCAGTACGCAGTTCGGTCTGGCTTCGTTGCGTTTTGGGCGGAAACTTGAACCCGGCCTTGTCCTCACCGACGAGCCCGGTATTTATTTCATCCCTGCCCTGATCGATCAATGGGAAGGTGAAAAGAAGTTTGCAGAGTCTATCAATTATGATGCTTTAAAAGCATACCGCAATTTCGGAGGCATCCGTATCGAAGATGATATTCTGGTCACCGAAAACGGTTGCCTGGTACTTGGACGACCTATCCCGAAAACGGTTGCGGAAATAGAAGGGATGAGGGAAGATTTGAAGTAACAAGCGACAGCATCAAACAAATACCATAAACATATGTTTAGAAAATTTTATCCTGTTATTTTTTTGTTTCTTATTGCCGGTCAAACATTTGGCCAAGGTGTTAAACTTGGTGTCTTCTTTGACCCAACCATTACATGGCTGCGATCGGATGTGAAGGATATTACCCGGGATAAAGCCCGTTTGGGATTTGATTTCGGGATGTCTGCCGATTATTATTTTTCCCGGAATTATGCATTTGCTACGGGAATATCGTTGTTCAACATGGGCGGTACATTAAAATACGCTAATGGAATAGAAGCTTTCCGCACCAAGGACGGGAACAGGAAACTCGACCCGGGAGCCACGGTAAAATACAAGATACAGTACATTAAAATCCCTGTTGCATTGAAGTTTAAAACACATATGATCGGACGAATGGTCTATTCTGCCAACCTGGGTTTCGATCCGATGGTACGGGTAGCGGCGCGCGCTAATTTCGGCGATGAAAAAAATGTGACAGTGAACAAGGAAACAAAGTTATTTAACCTGGGCTGGCATTTCAGTACGGGGGCGCAATATTCGCTTGGCGGAGAGGCTGCGCTTTTTGGCGGATTATCCTTCATGAACACTTTTGTGGACATTGCCAAACCGGCGCATGGCAAAATCACTTCCAATAATCTGATTTTCCGCATTGGGATAGTGTTTTGAACTATGCATTTATGAATATTCAAGATATTAAGCAAATCACCACCATTCTATTTGATTTCGACGGCGTAATTGCCGATACTGAAAATGGCCGCTACGAGGCCTATTGCGATATCTTCGAAGAATATGGGTACGACCTGCGCAGCCGCTGCATCATGACCGACCTTGTAGGATTCACCGGCGACGGGTTTATGAGCAAATTTTTCCCGGAAATACCTCCCGGACAGGTGAAGGAAATAGTGTGCAAGCGCCAGGAATATTACATGAATCATCTCGACAGGTTCTGTAAACCTTTTCCCGGGGTGCGTCAAACCATAGCCGACTTGAAACAGGGTGGTTATTTCCTGGCGCTTACTACAGCCAACGCTACGGCTGTGGCACGACAATTGCTGGAAGTAGTGGGTGTATTGGAATATTTGGATACGGTATGCGGGCGAGAGATATGCGAAGATCCCGTTATGAAGGTAAAAGATTATAGTCGTGTACCTGTACATATCAACAAAACCATCGGTGAGTGCGTTGTCATAGAAGATTCGCCTGTGGGGGTGGCTGGAGCTAAACGCAGTGGATTTTACTGCATCGCTTTCGAGCATTTTGAAAATCCCGTGGTCAAAGAGCAAGCCGATGCCATTGTACATGACTTTAACGAATTACGGAAGTTGTTCGGGTTGTCGGAAATTAATTTAAAATAATCACCTTAGCGAAACGTTCTCATGAACGTTAGCGGGTAATATTCTATTATTTAAGTGGATTGGGTCAGGAAAATAAAAACGTTTTTTTTAACAAATGATGCGCTGACAGGATTGATTGCCGTTAATGTAGCGGTGTTTGTACTGTATCACGTGGCTCGCATGTTTTATTCCCTTTTTGCCGATGTCCAGGATTTCCCACTCGACCATTGGCTGGGAACACCCGCAGATGTCGACACATTGGCCAGACGCCCCTGGACATTGATTGCTTACATGTTTTTTCACCAGGGGATTCTGCACCTCCTGTTCAACATGTTGTGGCTATATTGGTTTGGAAGGATTTTCCGCACATATTTCAGCGGGCGGCAGTTGGTGAATGTATACATTTTAGGCGGATTGACCGGCGCATTGTTCTATATCCTGTCTTACAACATCTTTCCGGCATTTGCTGCGGCCAAGCACTTTGCAATCCTTCTGGGTGCATCGGCAGGCGTATTGGGCGTGGTGATGGCCATATCGTTCTATGTGCCGAGATACACAGTCAACCTGTTGTTTTTCGGGCGGATTCAATTGATTTACATTGCCCTGGCCACACTGGCGCTCGATATTGTTTCCATTTCGACGAGCGATAATGCCGGCGGACATCTTGCCCACCTGGGCGGCGCATTGTTCGGATATCTGTTTGCCGCCAACATCCACAAGGGGCGGGATATTACGGCATGGCTCGGCAAGTTCTGCATCCGGACAGGCAGTTTATTCAAATCAAAACCCAAACTGAAGGTTGCTTACAAACGACCGCCAACCGACGATCGCGAATACAACCGGAAAAAGAATGAAGACCAGCAGGAAGTAGACCGTATTCTCGACAAAATATCCAAAGGCGGATACGAAAGCCTGACAAAGAAAGAAAAGGAAACACTGTTCCATCAAAAAAGATAAGCCTTGAGAAAGTTTTTCCGCGTTATCATGGTCATACTGAACATCATTGCAGCAGTATCGCTGGCGCTGGCCTGCCTGTGCTGTTTTGTCAGTCCCAAAGCAATATGGTGGATCAGCTTTTTCGGATTGGCATACATGTACCTCCTGGCAGCGAATCTTTGTTTTATAGTTTTTTGGGCGTTGTCGCGAAAAAAGAAATTAGTTGTGATTTCGCTGGTTTCCATTTTAGTCGGTTGGCCTTTCATAGGAAGACAGGTACAACTGTTCGCAAAAGAAATTCCGGAAAAAGATGCGAATAAATGTTTCCGGGTACTTTCCTTCAATGTTCAGGGTTTTTCGCAGAGAAAAACAAAACAGCCTGATGGCAGGATGTTGAATATATTCGATTTTATTCGCAATAACGATGCTGATATTATCTGTTTCCAGGAATATTCGACCAGCCAGTGGGAAAAAGACTTAGACGAGAAGAATCTCCGTAAGCAACTCGGCAAAACACCGTTCAGCCACATGGAACTGCCTGGAGGCAATTTCGGTATAGCCACATTCAGCAAATACCCAATCATCTGTAAGCAGCTGATTTATGCGGACAATACTACCAATGCCTGTATGTGCAGTGATTTGTTGATCGGGAATGATACCGTCCGCGTGTATAATGTGCACCTGAAGTCGGTTGGTTTCAACGACGAGGAGAGGCAATTGCTCAATAATGCAGTAAAAAGGGATTATAGCGAGTCGGATGTGCATACTGTTAAGGCCATTATCCGGCAAATGAAAGTATCCTCCTTTAGCCGGGCAAAACAGGTGGAAATTCTTTCCTCGCATATAGCACAATCACCATACCCGGTAATTATTTGCGGCGATTTCAACGACCCGCCCACATCTCATTCGTACCGGCAAGTCCGCGGCAACCGGAAGGATGCTTTTATTGAAGCGGGTTCGGGCAGGAGCACAACCTACAATATCGGGCGCATATCGTCCCAACGGATCGACTATATCCTACATTCGGATGTTTTCACGGCATATGATTATGAAAGTCCGCGCGTGCGATTATCCGACCATTTCCCGATTACATGCCGGTTAGTGAAACAATAAAACCGTACACAGATGAACGATTTTAGCTGATTATTCATCAGAACAAGAAACTCAGCAACAACGCCAGCGAAAACCATTGTCCATTATGCACAATTGTATAAATTGGCATGATTTTTGTCACACAAACGAAAAATGGAACAGGCAATTATTTAGTACTGTATCATGACAAAAAAACATTTCAAATTTCTGTCAAGAATAAAAAAAAACTTATGAAATGCTGGTAAATTATTTAAAACAATTACAAAGTAAAACAACAAGGGTTTCTATCATTAGAAACGATTTTTGTTTCAACAATTTTAGAAATACAATTTTTTATTTTTAGACAAATGTCAGTATGAAGAAAGTGGAACCAATTTTAGGTTGTCTCTTTATTTTAGCAAGAATATTCCAAATTTTGCACATTCCAAGCTATGCCGTGTTACAGGTTATGGTTTTGACAGGATTTTTCTTTATGTCCATTTTATACCCTGTATACAAAATAAGGAGTTTGAATGTATTTGTGTTCATATGTGTCGGTTATAGTATTACAGCCTATGCAACAGGTGTCGTTCTCATAGCGCTGTATTATAGAATCGGATGGCACATTTTTTACGGGGGCTTAGCTTTCTCGATATTTTCTTTGTTTATTTTATGGCGAAATCGCAAAAATATCCCGGATGATCTTTATAAAGAAAACGTTATTCGAATTGGAGTTGTTTTAGGCATAGGAGTTTTGTCGGTCATACTGCCGCCTTAGATACAGGAGTTCTTATTGAATGACGGGAAAACAAAATTTATGCACCATCAAAATGAAGCGTACAGATCACTTTTTATAATATATAATCCTATGAATAACAGCATTAAAGCAACATTATTTTTTGTAGTTACAGTGTATTCCATATTGCTGAATGCACAGACTGATAAAACTGATATTTTCGACAAAGAATCGAAAACT
>JAISDP010000152.1 GCA_031264715.1 Bacteroidales bacterium | reverse complement strand
TATCATTTTTATCTTCCCGAACAAAAATCGGGACTGATTGTTGCGTTCAGGCGTCCGAAATCGGATGTGGTGTCGATGACCTTCGATTTGACCACCATCCGGCCGGAAGCGAAATACGAGTTTGAAGATGCGGACACCGGTAAAAAACTAACGCTTTCCGGCGCGGAAATCCGTAAAAACGGCTACACGCTGAAAACTAACTCGCCCCGCGAAAGCCGGCTCGTTTATTATCGTCAAATAAAATAGTATATAATCGCTATATGTTCAAATGAAAAAAATCATTGCTGTCCGGTAAAATATCAAATTATTCAATAATGCTTTGTATTTTAGAAATATCTGATGCAATTCCATAACATGGGCTTGTTTTCCGTATGTGCTGGAGAATTGCTGTCACCCTGACAGGCCTGACAGGGCGACAGCAATTTTATCCTCAATGCGACAATTTATACATTAAACCGGAAGTGCATGATGTCGCCATCCCGCACCACATATTCCTTTCCTTCGACGGCTATTTTACCGGCTTCGCGGCAAGCGGCTTCGGAGTTGTAATGCACATAGTCGTTGTATTTGATGACTTCGGCGCGGATGAACCCTTTTTCGAAGTCGGTATGGATAATGCCTGCAGCCTGGGGCGCTTTGGTTCCTTTCACATAAGTCCAGGCACGGGTTTCATCCTTTCCGGTGGTAAAGTAGGTTTCGAGTTCCAGCAGGGTATAAGCCGCTTTGATAAGCCGCGATACGCCTGATTCCTCTAACCCCATTTCTTCAAGGAACATTTGTCGTTCCTCGTAAGTTTCGAATTCTGCTATTTCTGCCTCTGTTTTTGCAGCAACCACCAGCAACCCGGCATTATCATCCTTGACGGCCTCGCGTACGGCTTCCACATAATGGTTGCCGGCCTTTGCGGATGCCTCGTCGACGTTGCAAACGTACAATACGGGTTTGTCGGTCAGGAGAAAAAGCTCGCGGGCCATTTTACGATCATCTTTATTGTCCAGCCACACTGTACGTGCCGACTTTCCCTGTTGCAGGGCTTCCCGGTATTGGACGAGAATTTCGTACAGGCGTTTGGCTGCTTTGTCGCCGCCGGTCTGTGCCTGTTTCTGCACTTTGGCGATACGTGCTTCCACCGTTTCAAGGTCTTTGATCTGCAACTCCATGTCGATGATCTGCCTGTCGCGCACGGGATCGACCGATCCGTCGACGTGGGTTACATTGTCATCGTCGAAGCAGCGCAGCACATGCAGGATCGCATCCGTTTCGCGGATATTGGCCAGGAACTTGTTGCCCAAACCCTCGCCTTTGCTGGCGCCTTTCACCAAACCGGCAATATCTACAATCTCTACCGTTGCAGGTATAATGCTTGGCGGATTATCTATTGCCGCGAGCTTCATCAGCCGCTCGTCAGGAACGGTGATGACGCCTACATTCGGTTCGATCGTACAAAACGGGAAATTTGCCGCCTGCGCCTTAGCGTTCGACAAACAGTTGAAAAGAGTGGACTTGCCCACATTCGGAAGTCCCACAATACCACATTGAAGCGCCATTTAATGATTTTTGGTTTTTGATATTTGATTGACCGGGTAAATATCCAATAAAAATGCGAAGGTATCACTTTTGGCGGAGAAATCGAAATTACGTTTGGTATTTACACTCCGCTGAATGCGCTAAAGCCTCCGTCTATTGGGAGCATAGCTCCGGTAATGAAACTTGCGGCGTCGGAGCAAAGGAACTGTACCGCGCTGTTTAATTCCGCAATATCGCCGAAACGTTTCATCGGGGTTTTTGCCAGTACTTTTATGCTGCGGTCGGTCAGCGAGCCGTCGGGATTGATGAGCACGGCGCGGTTCTGGTCGCCGATGAAAAATCCCGGGGCAATGGCGTTTACACGAATGGCATCGCCGTATTTCAAAGCCATTTCGGTTGCCAGCCATTGCGTAAAATTGGCTACTGCCGCTTTTGCTGCCGAATAGCCCGGAACGCGCGTGATAGCGGAGTAAGCTGCCATGGACGATACATTGACAATGCAACCCGACTGCCGCGCCGCCATTATTTTGCCGAAAACCATTGACGGATATACCGTTCCATTCATATTCAGGCTGGTTACTTTTTCCCATTCGGCAACCGGCATATCGAAGAAGTCCGCATCCGGCGCGAGCGTACCGCCAGGCGTATTTCCTCCTGCGATATTAAGCAGAATATCAATCCGTCCCCACTTCCCGACTATTTGCGCCGCTACCTTTTTCAGGCTTTCCACATCGAGGACATTTCCGACAAAGCCGGTTGCTTCGCCTCCATTAGCAGTGAGTTCGTCGATGCATGTATCCAACTGTTCCCGACGAATGTCGAGGGCTACTACTTTTGCGCCCTGCGCAATAAAATGTCTGGCGATATTCCCTCCGAGAACACCGCCTGCGCCGGTTATTACGGCGACTTTTCCTGCAATACTGAATTGTTCGTTCATACTGAATATTATTTTTGAATTAAACCCTTATAGATTTCGTCTTTTACAGTTGCCATTACGCCGTCCATCTGGGCCAAGGCAAACATTCGCCCGTAAAATGAATAGCCCGGATTATAGCCCTTATCTTTGTCGTCGAGCATCAAACGTCCGTGGTCAACACGGAACGGCAGCGAAGGATTTTCTTTCTCGAAAATGCGGACTAATTCTATCAAATGCCCGCGTCCTTCGAGATGTCCGGCTTCGATAAAATTTCCATCCGGCAATATATTTGTGCTTCGCAAGTGGACAAAATGTGTTCTTCCTGCGAATTTTTTAGCCAAATCAGGTACTTTGTTGTGAATACCCGAACTCAACGAACCGGCACAGAATGTCAAGCCGTTATGCGG